>JAXGUU010000142.1:0-9676 GCA_040774145.1 Anaerolineae bacterium | reverse complement strand
CGGCGTTGGCGACCGTGCTCAACCGATGGGCGATGACGACAGCCGTGCGCCCTGCCAACAGCCGCTCCAAGGCATCCTGGATCAACGCCTCCGTCATCGTATCGACACTTGAAGTCGCCTCATCAAGAATCAGGATACCAGGGTCTGCCAGGATCGCGCGCGCAATACACAGGAGCTGCCGCTGCCCGACCGAGAAGTTGACCCCGCCTTCCTGGATCTCCGTCTCATAGCCATCCGGCAACCGGTCAATGAACTCCGCGGCGTTTGCTGACCGCGCTGCCTCGCGCACGGCCTCGTCCGAGGCCTCCGGGTCGCCAAAGCGTATATTATCAGCAACCGTCCCAGGGAACAGGAAGGGGTCTTGAGGCACGATGCCCATCTTGCGCCTGAGTGAACGCTGGGCAATCTCGCGAACGTCGACACCGTCGATCAGCACGGCTCCATCCGTCACATCATAGAAGCGCGCAATCAAGTTGGAAATCGAGGTCTTGCCGGCGCCGGTCGGCCCGACGAGCGCGATGGTCTGGCCCGGCTCGATCACCAGATCCACGTCGTGCAGCACCGTCTCGTCGGCGCGATAGGCGAAGGTGACCGAACGCAGCTCGACATGGCCCTCGATGCGCTCAACCTCGATCGCATCCGGTTTGTCGGGGACGCCGGGTTGCGTGTCAAGGAGCTCCAGAACGCGCTCGCCACCCGCCATCGCTTGTTGCATCGTCGTATACAGCTGGCTCAGTTCACGAATCGGCTGGAAGAACTGGGTCACATAGGACAGAAAGGCCACGATCACACCGAGCGTCAACGTCCCGTTGACAACAGCGCGCCCGCCGAACCAGAGGACGACCGCCGTGGCCAAGGTGCTTAGAAACTGCACGGCGGGCATGTAGATAAAGGAAAGCGTCATGGCGTGAACGTGGGCATCACGATTCGCCCGGTTTACGGCGTCGAAGCGCTCCTGTTCCGAGCTCTCCTGAGCGAATGCCTGGATCACGCGAATGCCGGCCAGATCCTCGGCAAGATCTCCCACGACCCCCGCCACGGTGGCTCGCGTCTCGCGGAACGCCGCCTTCGCATGGCGCGCGAAGACCATCGTCGCACCGACCATCAAGGGCACCACGGCGAAGCTGAGCAGCGCCAGACCCGGGCTCATCGACACCATCACGATCACGATACCGACCAAGGTCAGGATATCGCTGATGACCGTGATCAGGCCCTGAGAGAGCAAATCATTGATGACACCGACATCGCTGAAGACGCGGGAGATCGTCACGCCGATGATGTGGGTATCGTGATAACCCAGATGCAGATCCTGCAGATGTTGCACCAGCTTGCTCCGCATCTCCCCCAACACCTGCTGCCCCGTCAGGGAGAGGATATACTGCTGAATGGCGGATGAGAAATAGAGGCCGATGAAGGCCGCCAGCGTGATGACCGCGATGCGATCCAATCCGGGGATATCGCCGACCGTGATGTGCTCATCGATCGCCACCTTGACCAGATAGGGCACGACCAGCCCGAGGAGAGATGAGATCACCGTCAACACGGAGGCCAGCACCATCTTGTGCCAATGCGGCTTGAGGAAGCCCAGCAGACGCCCCACAACGTGAGGATCAAAGGCTCGACCGAGTTCCTCCTCCTCTTCGCCGAAGCTGCGCAGTATGCCGCCTGGCCCGCTGCCCACACTTGTCCTTCCGATGGAGAAACTCATCTCAGCGCCCCCTCTCGCCGGCAACGGCAGGTTCCGGCCTCTCGTCGCGACCGTCGCCTGCTCGACGCATCGCTATCAGTTCCTCGACCTCCTGGGGACGCAACTGATGCTCGTAGATGTCCGCGTAGAGGCCCGATGTCTTGAGAAGCTCATCGTGTGTCCCCTTGGCGACCACCTTACCCTTATCCAGCACCAGGATCTGGTCTGCCATTCGCACGGTGCTGAGACGCTGCGCGATCACAAATGAGGTCCGTCCCTGCATCAATCGCTCCAGCGCCTTCTGAATCAGGCGCTCGGTTTCGGTATCGACGCTCGACATCGCATCATCGAGGATCAGAATCCGCGGATCCTTGAGCAATGCACGCGCGATAGCGATGCGCTGTTTCTGCCCACCGGAGAGAGTTGATCCCCGCTCGCCGACGCGCGTCTCATAGCCGTAAGGCATCTCGAGGATGAAGTCATGCGCCTGTGCCGCCTTGGCAGCCTCGACAACCTCGTCCTCGGTCGCATCAGGACGACCAAACGCGATGTTCTCGCGAACGCTCGCCGCGAACAGGGTCGTCTCCTGCAACACGATGCCGATCTGATCGCGCAGCGAGTTCAGGGTCACATCGCGCACATCGTAGCCATCGACCTTCACCGATCCCTCGGTGACATCGTAGAAGCGAGGGATGAGGTTGATGATCGTCGATTTCCCCGACCCCGTCGTGCCCAGCAGCGCGATGATCTCACCGGGTTCGGCCCCCAACGAGACCCGGTCCAGGACGATACGTCGACCGAAGTAAGCAAACGAGACCTCCTCAAAGCGAACACGCCCCTCGACCGAGGGCAGATCCACAGCATCCGGCGACTCCCGGACCTCCGACTCGGAGTCCAGGACCTCGAAGATGCGCTCGCCGCTGGCGGCGGCCTCGGTGATAAAGGGGACCAAGCGGCCCAGCGTCCTGACGGGTCCGGCAAGCTGGCCCATGTAGGAGGAGAAGGCGACCAGGCCTCCCAACGTCAAGGCCCCTTGTGCCACCAAGCGGCCACCGTACCAGATGATGAAGATCGTCAGCAGGTTGGTGATCAGCACCACCAACGGATCGTTGATCGCTCGGGTCAGGGCCGCCTGACGCGCGGACACCAGCCAATCCAGGTTCTGTTCCTCGAAGCGTTCGATCTCCGCGGCCTCCTGGGCAAAACCCTTGACCACCCGTGCGCCACGCAGATTCTGCTCCACCCACGAGGTCATATCCGAGATCTTGTCACGAATCGAACGCCACACTGGACGCATATGCTTGGAGTAGAGATAGGCCTGGACGACGAGAACAGGAATCGCCAACAAGGAGAGCAGCGCCAACCTCGGGTTCATCAGCAGAACGATGATCGCTGTCGATACCAGCATGACGGCGCCCTCAATGAGGCGCATCGACGCACGCCCATTAAGAAAGCGAACGCGATCCACATCGTGCATCATGCGCGCCAGAAGCTGTCCCGCCTCGGTTCGATCATGATAGGAAAAGGAAAGCGACGAGACCTTGTGGTAGATCTCGTTACGCAGATCATAGGCGACGTTCTGCGATCCCTGCTCGATCCACCTGCCCTGAAAGTAACTCAGAACCCCTTGCGCGATCGAGAGCCCCAGCAGTGCCGCCACCATCCAGCTGAGATACGTCACGTCGCGATGCTCGATGCCACGATCGACGATCTCGCGAATGAGCTGAGGGTTGACCAGCGAGATAGCGTTGATGGCGAACAGCAGGACATAGCCCCCCAACGCGTAGCGCCAGTGAGGGCGCAGGTACTGAAAGCAGCGCCACAGTATTCGCACATCGGTAGGTCGCTTTTCCGACGTCTCTCGGTTACTCGTATTCTTGCGCATCGATCTCCATAACCCCTATCAACTTGGAAAACGCCTCGTCAACCAAGACTAACTCGTCGTGCGGCAGCGTCTTGATTCTCTCGCGCAGCAGAGGAATCCCGCCGGTGGGCATCTCGTCAGCCAGCTGCAAGCCCTCCGGGGTGAGCTCCACAAACACCACGCGTGAGTCGACCGTGGATCGTCGCCGCATGACGTAACCGGCTTCCTCCATCCGCGAGATCAACTCCGATGTTGAGCTGGCACTGATAAACATGTAGTCACTGATCTGACCAATGGTCAGGGGTCCCTCCTCGTGTAGATAACGCAAGGTCGAGAGCTCCCGTCCCCTGACGCCCTGACCCTGCAGATTGCGACTGTAACGTCGCAGGTAACGATAGAGAACGATGAACTTCTGAATCGCCTCCAAAGCCAGTGTGTCTGCACTCTGATTCACATGCGCCCCCTTGTCGAGCCCTCGATGGACGACGAGATCCCCACAGTATACTTCGCCCCCGAATATTTCGGTACCGAAGTATATTACACGACATCAGCGTCTACGTCAAGCAAGTGGAGAAATCCAAGGAGGGGGCTGGGGCAACCACGACGACAGCCGTGGTTGCCCCGGCGTTTCCGGCTACATCGCGGCTAGCTCGCCGAAGCCAACGTGTTCCAGTGCAGCGTGGAATGCGGCGCGACGATCAGAAGGCAGTGCGGCGCGGGGACGGCGGGGGTCGCCGCAGTTCAGCCCGAGCACACGAAGCGCCTCAAAGAGCGCCCCGAAGATGCCGAAGTCCAGCAGCACCCGCGTCACTCGGTTAGCCCGCATCTGCAGGTCGAGCGCCGCCGTTGCGTCCCCGGCATGCCACGCAGCCCGTATCTCACGATAGGCACCCGGCATCAGGTTGAGGGTACTGCCGATCGCCGCCGGGGCGCCCGACATCGCCGCGAAGAGACACTGCTGATCCATCCCCGAGAAGATCGTCCATCCCGCGTCCTGTAAATCGACGATGGCCTGGAGCTCGAACATATCGGGACCCGTATACTTCGCGCCGCCGATGTTCGGTATGCGTGGAAGCAGCTGGGTCATCAGTGAGAGCGCATCGATCTCGCCGCCGAAGAGATAGGGATAGAAGGGCAGATCAGGCACAGCGGAGGCGATGGCCTCATAGTGGGTGACGGTCTCGGCGACGCCGGATCCGAACGGCGGCAGGATGCTCGCCACGCCGTCGGCCCCAACCTCCCGCGCGTGGACCGCCAGCTCGACAGCGTGCCGTGTCGCCACGGCGCCGACGTGGACGATCACGGGCAGGCGTCCCGCCACCTCGGCGATCACCGCCTCGACCACCTGACGACGCTCCGCCACGGAGAGGAAGACCCCCTCCCCCGTCGATCCGCAGAGGTAGAGCCCATCGATGCCCTTCTCCATCAGGTTGGCCGTCAACGTCCGCAACATCGGCACATCGACGCCGCCATCCGGCGTGGACGGTGTCAATAGCGCAGGCCACGTACCGTAGAACCGGCGGGCCACTGCGCTCACACCTCGTCCGGATGTAGCTTCGCCAGCCGGTCGGCGTGGTGCGCGCGTCCCGTGGCCCGCAGCCGCTCGAGATAGGCCGGCAGCTGATAGCGCGTGTGCGAGGGACCTCCCTCGCGCAGCACGGTCATCAGCGGATCGATGTTGGTGTCGCTCCTCAGCATCATCGTGTGGTGCCACGCCGCCAGCATCCCCATGGCCTTATCGACCAGCTCGGGATGCGCCTCAGAGAGGTCGTGCTGCTCGTAGGGGTCCTGGGTGAGGTTGAACAGCATCACGGGCTCGAGATTCTTGTGCCCGTCATGGTAGGTCCGCAAGCAGATGTAGGACTCGCCATCGTGCTCGAAACGCACACCACGCTGAGCCGACCATGCACCTTGGCTCGTCACCAGGTAGTCACGGCCCACGCTCTCCCCGACCCGGAACGCCTCGGCAAAGGAGACGCCGTCCCAGTTGTCGGGCACCTCTCCCCCGACCAGCTCGATCAACGTCGCAGCCCAGTCGAAGTGATAGTGCAGGGCCTCGTCGACGCGCCCCTCATCGGTCAGGCCGGGCCAACGGATCAACAAGGGCACCCGGCAGACCGAAGGATCCGCCGTCTGATGATCGCCCCAGATATCGAACTCCCCCTGCGATTCGGCGTGGTCGGAGCTGACGATGATGACCGTATCCCCCAGGACACCGGCCTGCTCCAGCGAAGCCAGCAATCTGCCCACCCACAGATCAGCGTACCAGATACCGGTATCGTAACCATCGATCCACTGCTTCACCGCCGCCATCGAGTCCAGCTGCTCAGGCACCCTGGGCCAGGCCTCGGTGGAAGTCACGTCGTAACCGCCCGGCTCCTGCGCGCTGTGAGGCCCAAAGCTCTCCCACGCCCGCTGCCGCATCTCCTCGGTCATCCACGCCGGCAGCGGGTCGGCCTCAAAGGGATGGCCGAGCTCCATCGGCGTGCGATAGGGCGTGTGGGGGTCCCAGACGTTGACGTGGAGGAACCACTCATCCTGCCGGCCGTGCCGCTCGATCCAGTCGATCGCGGTCGGCACGACCTCCTCAGCGCGCTCGAGCCCTCCCTTACCGGGGTTGTGCATCTCCCGGTACCCCGCGTACCACTCCCACGCGGCGTGACGCTCGCCAAAGGGGCTGACCGTCACCGTGTACAGCCCCGCGCGTCTCAGCGCGCTCATCCACGAGGTGGCGTCGTAAGAGTCGCGAAAGCCACGGGAGCAGCCGTCGTTGAACGGATCGGCGGACGACCCCATGTGCCCGACGACGCCCGTGCGGAAGCCGTGGCGCCCACTCCAGAGCGCCGTGCGCGACGGCAGACAGGGCGCGTCGCTGACATAGGTGTTCTCGAAGCGCACCGCCTGCTCCGCAATGCGATCGATGTTGGGGCTGGTGTTGCGATGATAGCCGTAGCATCCCAGATGATCGGGCCGTAACGTATCGATATCGATAAAGAGCACACGCATAGCGAGAACCTCCTAACGGAAGATATGGACCACGAGCTTGCTGCCGCCGTCGATCGAGACAGATGGGACGAAGTCGAGCCCATCGGCGACATAGTCACAGGCAGGCGTCGAACCGCAGTATGACACTCCACCGATCTTGTCGGACGACAAGAAGGGCAAGCGCAGGGCACGCAACGTCAACACCCCTTCGATCACGTGCACCTCGGCCCGCTCAGGGGTCAGCACGAAGGTACCCCATGCCGAGTCGAGCGACCACAGGCAGCTGAATGTCCCCCCACCGTCCACGATAGGATCGAAGCCGATCTGTCCCTTCACCATGTCGAAGCTGAAGCCGCTGAAGGCGTTGAGCAGCGCATAGCTCGCCATCGACCGCGCGTAGTTGCTGCCGCACTCGAACTCGTTCCAGGGGTTACGCCGCTCGCCGTCATAGCGGTCGCGGACCGCAGTGACCACGGCCATACCCTCGTCCACCAGGCCGCGCTGGATCATCTGAATCGCCGCAGCATACTCGAAGCCGTGCATGGCCTCCTGCGCGTAGGGGACGGGGAGCGTCGGCTTGCGCCGCCCCTCGGGCCACTCGCAGATGACCAAGCCGGCCTCGTCATTGAGCCCAAAGACCCGGCAGGGGTTGAAGGTGGCGCCCAGAGGGTTCTTGAAGTTGTAGCGATAGATCGCCGCGAGAGCTGCCCTCGTCTGCGCGGGATCGAAGAGGTCGCCCAAACCGTAGAGATTCGCGTGCCACTGCGCGAGCACCTGATCGATACCGCAGCCCTCGCCGATCTGATACTTGAGTTCACCGTGCTCGTCATCCCAATAGGCCTCCATCGTCGCGCCGACCATCGAGGCGTCGCCCTCAGCAAAAGGGGCCAGGACAGCACGATCCTCGAGATCGACCTGCTGGATGTAGTACTCACCGTTGAAGAGATGCGCGTCGACCCACGCCTTACCCCGTTCGAAGACCTGGCGATACTCAGCGGCGCTCTCCTCCTCACCGAGATGCGCCGCCATCTCCGCGCCGGCCTTCAGCGCCCCGAGGTAGAAGCCGGTCAACCAGGCATTCGGCCCGAAGAGCTCCATATCCAGGGTGTGGTGCTGGCGTCCCGACAGGACACCCGTCCTCTCCGGATCCCAACGGTCGGCATTCCGCTCCGACCAGGCGAACTCGATCGACTGCTTGACGGCAGGCCAGAGCGAGCGCAGCCACGCCGTGTCGCCGCTGATCTTCCAGTCGCGGTAGACCTTCATCACATTCCCAAACTGCCCATCGGCACAGGGCCGGAAGCCCGAGGGACCCACGCCGAGCGGTCGCTGCAGCCGGAAGGGCATCCCACCGTCCGGGCGCAGGTTATGCGCGTAATCCGCCGCGCGCATCGAGCGCTCCAACCCAGGGAAGAGGAACGGCAGCGCCTGGGCGTAGTTCCAGACGTGGGTACACGATCCCTCACAGCAGCCCGCGTCGGGATGACATCCCTCAAAGCCATAGAAGGTCCCATCCTCCAGGCGCATCACCGTGGGGCTCTTGAGGATCGAGAGGTTGGCGGAGATAGCGTCAAGCGCCGCCGGCGGCAGGCTGGAGTTGAACAGGGCCTCTTTGAAGGCCAGCGTCTTGTCGTAGAGGCAGTCCCAGGTACCCAGGGCGTAGCGGGCGGTGGCCTCCGAGTCGCGAAAGTGGAAAGCATAGTAGTTGCGCCAGCGGTTCTCGACCCCCGCCCGGCAAGCGCACTCACCGGCGTCGGGATTCCAGTCGTTCTCGCGGTTCGGGAAGTGCCAGGCTATGACAAAGCGCACGCGCCCCGTCTCGCCGGGGGCCACGTGCACACGCACCGCCAGCGTCGCGGCGTTGTCGCGCCCCGCCTCACCGATCGGATAGTGCCGGTTCTTCAGGGGCCCGGGCGACGCGAAATCGTGCCAGTAGACCTCGAGATTATCGAACCAACGCCCCCGAAACCAGTAGTCCTGGTAGCTGACATCCTCAGGCGCCACCGAGGCCGACCCCGTGGCTAACGTCAGGGTGCCGTAATCCAGGGCCTCAGGATCCTGGTCGGCGGAACTCAGATGAATCCAGTGCGCGCGGTGCGTCCTGTGATACACATTGCAGTTCGCGGCGGGCAGAGGGTTATTCAGCGTTGCAGCGAGCGTGTAGTCGATCACCTCAGCGGTCGGGTTCTCCACCACGATCTCGAAGAAGGCAGCCGGCAACCCCGAGTCACGGTCATTGAGGGGGATGAAAGGGTTGAAGGCTGTCATCGTCACCTGACCGGGGAAGGTGTCATCCACAAAGCTCAATTCAGCAATCGGGAACTGCCCCCGGAACTCCGTCTCCCGGAAATGGGGGACGCCGGTGAGATACTCGCGGGGCGGTCCAAACCCGAAGCTCTGAAAGCGCCCCGCCCTGAGATTGCCGCTATAGGGGGGATGCAGGTCGCCGTGCAGCACGCGCGCGTCCAGGACCTCGCCGCCGCGCTCGGCCTTGATCGCGAAGTGCGAGAAGCCGTTGACGCTCCCCTTATTTGGGTGATTGAAGATCTCCCAATCGATCAAGCGTCCGTTGCCGGCGAGCCCGATACAGCCGGTGCCGATGCCGCCCAGCGGGAAGGAAATCTCGTTGGTCTTGCTGCCGCGATAGACAAAGCGTTCCATGGTGTCCCCTTGTACGTAGTCTGAAGCATCCTAACGATTATAGTCGCTCACCAACGTGGGGCAAAAGGCAACTAGGCACCCGCAGGATTCTGTTGGCACCGCAGGGCTCTCTCTCGTTTTGATCCACGCACCCCTCGCGGGGTGCGACAAGATTATCCTGCTGACGCTATCCCTGACAGCGTGTTTCAATCCACGCACCCCGCGAGGGGTGCGACCCCCAAGGGCACGCAGTTGGTCACGGCCCGAGCCGTTTAAATCCACGCACCCCGCGTGGGGTGCGACTTTCCAGGTCGATGCAGAGGGTGACCTCTCCTGAGTTTCAATCCACGCACCCCGCGAGGGGTGCGACCGGACCTTGACGACAGGGCGACCGCCCGCGGCGATGTTTCAAGCCACGCACCCCGCGTGGGGTGCGACGCGCTGACGCGCACGAAAACGATGCCGAGCCTCCAGTTTCAATCCACGCACCCCGCGAGGGG
>JAXGUU010000141.1:0-9679 GCA_040774145.1 Anaerolineae bacterium | reverse complement strand
CGTCCTCAACCGGGACCACGTGATCATGGAGGCCCTGGATGAGCAGGGTGGGCGGGCATTGGGGGCCAACGTGGGCGAGGGGCGAGTAGGCGAGCAGGGTGTCGTCGAGCTGCGCGAGGGGCGCGCCGAAGAGTCGCTGGGCGAGTTTGGACCATGACAGATAGCCCTCACGAGGGAAGTAGTCGAGGGCTTGGCCCGCCGCCGTCGCCAGCGGGTGCATCGACTGCTCGGACCAATGATCGGCCAGAGTGCGCAGATCGGCGACCGGGTAGTAGGCGAAGACGCCGCAGACCGACGTGTCGACGTCGCGCAACGCCTCGGGCGCGTAGGTGGGATCATCTGAGGTGTAGGCAGCGAGCAACGCCAGGTGTCCGCCCGCCGATCCTCCTGCGAGCACGATGCGGGCGGGGTCCACGTCGAGGGCCGGTCCGTTGGCTTTGAGCCAAGCCACGGCGCGCTTGACGTCACCGAGCATACCGTGCATATCGGTCTCCCGGGCCATGCGATAGGCGACATCCATGATGACGTGGCCCTGGGCCGCCAGGTGGCGGAAGAAGGGGCGCGTCAGGACGTCCTTGTCGAAGGCCTGCCAGGCGCCGCCGTGCAGGAAGACGATGCCGATGCCCGAGCGCCGGACGCCGGGTCCCGGTTGCCAGAGATCACAGAGCAGGTCGCGATCGGTGCCCGGCACGGTCGCAAAGGCGACGTTGCGGGCCATGTGCGAGCGGGGCCGGGTTGCGACCTGACCGAGCCGCCAGCGCCGGCTTAGGCCCCTTGACTCAGGATCGGGCGCGACCGAGAAGACCCGGTCGACGTCACTCTGGGGTGCGCTGATGCGCTGGATGTAGTGGGCGCCGAGCAGGGCGCCCAGCACCCCCAAGGCGCCGATGTGGTGGCGTCGCGTGCGCCAAGCGAGTAGGGTGCCGATCCATCCCATCAATGCCAGCACCGGTGCGAGGGCGCCGCCCACGATCTTGAGCCCGTAGCCGATCAGGTTCGTCGAGAGGCCGCGCGTCCGGGGTTTGATGTAGAGCCAGCCGGTGACGGCTGCGGAGGTCACGCAGAGCGCTGCGGCTAAGCGATTTAAGCGTGTGCGACGTTGGGCGTGATCTTGGGCCATGGGCTGGTTGAGATCAGGAGCCCCCGGTAGGCCCGGGGAGCTCCTGTACAAAGCGGTTGCCGGCGGGGCTAGGCCAGACCGGCCTGCTCCTTGAGCGTCGCTGCCTTGTCGGTGCGCTCCCAGGGCACATCGATGTCGGTACGACCGAAATGGCCGTAGGCGGCGACCTGCCGATAGATGGGGCGGCGCAGGTCCAGGTCGCGGATGATCGCGCCGGGGCGCATATCGAAGTTCTTCTCGATCAGCTCGACGATCCTCTCGTCGGAGATGACGCCGGTGCCGAAGGTCTCAACGGCGACGCTGGTGGGCCGGGCGACCCCGATCGCGTAGCTCAGCTGGACCTCGATGCGGTCGGCGATGCCCGCCGCCACGATGTTCTTGGCGATGTAGCGGGTCATATAGGTCGCAGAGCGATCGACCTTGGTGGCATCCTTGCCCGAGAAGGCGCCGCCGCCGTGACGTGCCACGCCACCGTAGGTGTCGACGATGACCTTGCGACCCGTCAATCCGGCGTCGCCCGCGGGGCCGCCGGTGACGAAGCGTCCGGTGGGGTTGATGAGGTACTTGGTTCCGTCGTCGAGGAAGTCTGCGGGAACGACGGGCTTCACGACGTGCTCGATGATATCGGCTTCGATCTGGTCGTGGCTGATATCGGGGTGGTGCTGGCTGGAGACGACGACGGTGTCGACCCGCTTGGGCTTGCCGTAGGCGTATTCGATCGTCACCTGGCTCTTGCCGTCGGGGCGCAGATAGGGAAGCGTGCCGTTCTTGCGTACCTCGGCGAGCCGCCGGGTCAGCTTGTGGGCAAGCGAGATGGAGAGCGGCATCAACTCCGGCGTCTCGGTGCAGGCAAAGCCGATCATCATACCCTGATCGCCGGCGCCGATGGCCTCGATCCGGTCATCCTCGCTCATCAGCCCCTTCTTGTGCTCGAGGGCCTCGTCGACGCCGAGGGCGATGTCCGCACTCTGCTCCTTGATGGAGACGAGCACGCCGCAGGTCTCACCATCGAAGCCGTACTTGGCGCGGTCGTAGCCGATGTCGACAATGGTCCGCCGCGCGATGTCGGCGATCTCGACATAGGCCGAGGTGGTGATCTCGCCGGTGACGAAGACCAGACCGGTGGTCACGACGAAGTCACAGGCGCCGCGCGCCTTGGGATCTTCAGCCAGGATCGCGTCGTGCACCGCGTCGGAGATCTGGTCGCAGATCTTGTCGGGGTGCCCTTCGGTCACCGACTCGGAGGTGAGGAAGTACTGCGGGTCTTGCATAAAGGACAGTGTCATCTTGTGTATCCCCTTCCCATATGGTCAAGTGGTCCCTCAAGTGGCAGAGCGACTCACTGTTATCTGTTCTGACGGTGTCTCGGGGCCCGATCGGGCGCGTGGCACCAAGGGATAGACTACAACAAAACCGGCTAAGTGCAAGCCCGTCGGCGAAGACAGGCCTATCGCATTTCATCTTCCGGGAAGCTAGCAGGCCCGTTGCGTCGTGCGGATTCAGGCGTCCGACGCCCTCTCTGTGGCGAGCGAGGCTCTTCGAGCTTCCCGGAAGGTCGCTGAAATGCGATAGGCCTTATCAGGCGGTGTAGGATGGAATATGACAGGTTCCTTCGTATACTTAGGGCATACTGAGCATCTCATGTTAGCGATAGGTCGGGTTCTATGGACGAGAGTCTAGCCTCATTTCTGGCGCCGGTCGCCGCTTGGTTTGCGGAGACCTTCGGCAAGCCCACCCCGCCGCAGGCGCAGGGCTGGCCCGCGATTCAGCGCGGCGAGCACACGCTGATCCTGGCGCCGACGGGCTCCGGCAAGACCCTGGCGGCCTTTCTCTGGGGGATCGATCAGCTCTTCCGCGAGCTCTCGGCGCCGGACGAGGCGCCTTCAGGCGTGCGCCTGATCTACATTTCGCCGCTGAAGGCGCTCAATAACGACGTGCACCGCAACCTGCGACGCCCTCTGGCGGGCATTCGGCGGCAGGCGGAGGAGCTGGGAGTTGAGCTCCCCCCGATCCGCGTCGCGGTGCGCTCGGGCGATACGCCCCAACGCGAGCGGCGTGCGATGCTGAAGGAGCCCCCGCACATCCTCATCACGACGCCGGAGTCGCTCTACCTGCTGCTGACGAGTCCTAAGGCCCGCGAGATGTTCCGCAGTGTCCGCACGGTGATTGTCGACGAGATCCACACCCTCGCCGGCAACAAGCGTGGGGTGCACCTCTCCCTGAGCCTGGAGCGGCTACAAGCACTGGCAGACGCCGAGGTCCAGCGACTGGGACTGTCGGCGACGATTCAACCTTTGGAGGAGGTGGCGCGGTTCTTGGGCGGTGGCACCTGGTCGGGCGCGGACGAGGCGCGGACCTTGACCCCGCGACCCGTGACGATCGTCGACGCAGCCTACGAAAAGGCGCTGGATCTGCAGGTCGTGACCCCGCTGGACGACTTCCGCAATGTGCCCGGCGGTTCGATCTGGCCTACGCTGATCTCGCGGGTGCTCGACCTGATTCGCGCCCACAGGACGACGCTGGTCTTCACGAACAACCGCCGGCTGGCCGAGCAGACCGCCGATCGACTCACCGAGCAGATGGCGGCGGAGGCATCGGGGCGCGCCACGGGCCTGATCGAGGGGGGCGTGGTCAAGGGCATCGGCTTGATGGCGACGGGGACGGGGCCGGCGGGGCTGCGAGATGAGGCGGCGCGCGTGCGCGTCCACCACGGGAGCGTGGCGAAAGAGGCCCGCCTGGAGATGGAGCGACAGCTCAAGGCGGGCGAGCTGCCGGTGCTGGTGGGAACCTCATCGCTGGAACTGGGCATCGACATTGGCTCTGTGGACCTGATCGTGCAGCTGCAGTCACCCAAGTCGGCGGCCCAGGGGTTACAGCGCGTGGGGCGTTCGGGCCACCTGGTGGGGCAGACCAGCAAGGGCCGCATCTTCCCGACCCATCGTGAGGACGTCGTGGAGGCGGCGGCGATTGCGGGAGGGATGCTGCGCGGCGAGGTGGAGCCGACGCATACGCCGCGCCATCCGCTGGACGTGCTGGCGCAGCAGATCGTGGCAATGGTGTCGGTGGAGACCCAGGGCGTCGAGGCGCTCTTCAACTTGGTGCGTCGTGCCTATGCCTACCACGACCTTTCGTGGCGCGCCTTCGAGGCGACGTTGGAGATGCTGGCGGGGCGCTATCCCAGCCGGTCGTATCGCGAGCTGCGGGCCCGGCTGAGCTGGGATCGGGTGAACAACCGGCTGGCAGCGTTGCCCGGCTCACGGATGATGGCGTTGACCAACGGTGGGACGATCCCTGACAGCGGTTCCTTTGGCGCCTATCTGAGCGACGGCAAGACCAAATTGGGCGAGCTCGACGAGGAGTTCATCTTCGAGACGCGCATCGGCGACACGATGATGCTCGGGTCGCAGGTGTGGCGCGTGATCGATATGACCGACGACCGGGTGATGGTGGCGCCGGCCCCCGGCGCGACGCCGCGCATGCCCTTCTGGCGCGGGGACTTTCCCTGGCGACCCTATGAGCTGGGGGTCAAGGTGGGGGCGTTCCGACGTGAGGTCGCCGAGCGACTGGTGGCGATCGCGCAGGAACTGGGCCTTGAGGATCCGGGCGAGATCCGTGAGCTGCGGGAGGCGCCGGAGGTGGCGGCGCTGCTCGATGAGCTGCACAAACGATATGCCCTGGATCGGAGATCGGCCTGGCACACGGTGGACTACCTCGCCGGGCAGCTGTCGCACGCCGGCGCCCTGTCGTCGGATCGCACGATCCTGGTGGAGGTCTTCGAGGATGCGCTCGGCGATCCGCGGTTGGTGGTGCATTCCCCCTTCGGTGGGCGCGTCAACGGGCCGTGGGGGTTGGCGCTGGCAGGGGCGTTGCGGGAGCGGACCGGGGTCGAGATCGAGGTGGAGACCAACGACGACGGCATCCTATTGAGGTTGCTGGATGCTGAGACCGAGTTCCCGCTGGACGTGATCGCGGAGATGGGGCCGGCGGAGGCCCGCGAGCGAATCCTGAAGGAGCTGCCGGACTCGGCGGTCTTCGGCGCGCACTTTCGGCAGAACGCGGCCCGCGCGCTGCTGCTGCCGGGGCTGGGGCGAGGGCGGCGGACGCCCTTCTGGCTTCAGCGGTTGCGCGCGCGGGATCTGTTGCAGGTCGTGCGCCGGTTCGATGACTTTCCGATCATTGCTGAGACCTATCGTGATTGTCTGCAGGATGTGCTCGATCTGCCCCATCTGGAAGAGGTGTTGACGGGTATCCGGGAGGGGGCGATTGAGCTGGCGGTGGTCGAGTCGCTGACCCCGTCGCCGGTGGCCCAGAGCCTGCTCTGGGATTTCATCAGCGTGCGGATGTATGAGTGGGACACCCCGCGGGCCGAGCAGCAGCTGCAGACGCTGGCGGTCAACCGTGACCTGTTGCAGGATCTCCTCAAGGGGGTCGAGCTCGACGAACTGCTCAGGCCTGAGGCGATCGAGGCGGTGCGGGAGCAGCTGCAGCGCACCGCGCCGACGCAGCGGGTGCGCACCGCCGAGGAGCTGGCGGTGCTCCTGCAGCAGCTCGGCGATCTCTCCTCCAGCGAGGTCGCGCTGCGGGCGTCGGGCGATCCGTCGGGCTGGATCGCGCGGCTGACGGGTGAGGGTCGCCTGGTCGGTCTGGAGATCCCAACGTCTCGGGGTCACGAAACGCGCTGGATTCCGGCGGAGGTCCAAGCTGAGTATGTCGCTGCCTTCGGGCTGACACCGGTCGGCGGGTCACCGCCCGAAGGGGTCGATGAGGACGCGGCGCGCCGGGCGATCCTGGAGCGCTTCCTGGCGCAAGCGGGCCCGGTGACGCTGGAGGATGTCCTGCGGCGGTATGCCTTCCCCCGCGACTGGCTGGAGGCGGCGCTGGCGGAGCTCGTCGAGGCGCGGGAGCTGGTACACGGGCGCTTCACGCCTGGAGCGAGCCGTGGGGGCGCCGTGGTCGAGGCCGAGTTCGTCGATCGTCGTGCGCTGGAGCAGATCCATCGACGCACGATGCACATCCTGCGCAACGAGGTGCAGCCCGTGCCCTTCTCGACCTATGCGGACTTCCTGGCGCGCCGACAGCACCTGCACCCCCATGAGCGCCTGTCGGGCGAGGGGGCCCTGACCGCGGTCCTGCAGCAACTGCGCGCGGCGCCCGTCGTCGGCCCCGTCTGGGAGCGCGACGTGCTGCCGCTGCGTCTGCGCGACTACCGGCCGGCGGAGCTCGAGGCGCTCTGTCAGAGCGGCGAGCTCACCTGGATTGGGTCGGGCGGCGCCGACCCGCGGCGAAGTCGGGTGCGTTTCCTCTTCCGCGGCGAGGGCCACGTCTACCTCGAACCCGCGCCCGAGGCACCGGACGCGGTGAGCGAGGTCGCCCGTGAGGTGTTCACGTTCCTGAAGTCCGAGGGCGCGGCTTTCCTGAATGATCTTGCCGCTGCCCTGGACCTGGAGACGCCCGCGATCGAGCCGGCGCTGGTGGAGCTGGTGATGGCGGGGTTGGTGACCAACGACAGCCTCGAGGCGTTGCGGGCGATCCTCGAGACGCCGGCGCCCTCCTCGGGTGCGCAGCAGGTCGCTGGGGCCCGTGCGGAGAACCGGCGCCCGGTCAGCGCGTTGGAGGAGGAGTTGGCGCAGCGCCGGGCGGACCTGGGATTGGGCACGCGCCGGGTCACGCGGCTCTCGGATCCCGCGCGCTACCGTTCGGCGAAGCAGAGGGTGCGCCGGCAGCTGGAGCAGCGGAGCGTCACGGCGCCGGCTGCGCCCCGCTGGGTGGGCCGCTGGACGCCCGTGCACCGCTTCGGCATCATGGGGAAACCGGTTCCCGATGGGGAGCGTGCGGCCCGCCAGGCGCGGCAGTTGCTGGCGCGCTACGGTGTGGTGACGCGGGCGTGCCTGGACGACGAGATCGGGGCCTGGGACTGGGGCCTCATCTACACCTACCTGCAGCGGATGGAGCTGCGCGGTGAGATCCGGCGCGGCTACTTCGTCCAGGGGTTGCCGGGCCTGCAGTACGCGCTGCCGGATGTGGTCGAGCAGCTCAGGGCGTTGCGGGACGCCGGGGGCGATGCGGATGCCCTGGTGGTGATGAGCGCCTGTGACCCGGCGAACCTCTACGGACCGGCGCGGGAGGACGGCCCGAAGGGCGGGGCGGGCGAGTCCCTGACCTTCGCGCGCGTTCCCTCAACCTGGGTGGTCCAGCACCGCGGGCTACCGCTCCTGGTTGCCACCGGCGGCGGCGACCTTCTCACCCTCGGTGGAGCCGATGAGAGCCTTCTCGGGCAGGCGGTGGCGGCGCTGCTGGCGCACCTCGCGCGCTTCGAGCGGCGCATCATCGTGGAGACGTGGAACGGCGAACCGATCCTCGACAGCCCGGGCGCCTCGATCCTTGAGGGTGCGGGCTTCCGACGGAGCTATCCCGAAATGGTGTGGGATCGGGCGGTGTGACGGAGACCCGCTCACCCTGCAAAGGCGCCGGTCGCCTTTCTCGGGTCGATGGGTTCTCTGAACAGGACTTCCTGGTGCTCCGGCAAGCTCAAAGTTGCACGTGTCATCCTGAGCCGCAGGCGAAGGATGACAGACTTCAAGCATCAGCTTAACAGACCACGAGGACGACAGCACGACGATGGAGGTGAGCAAGATGATGGAAGGCATGTATCTCTCGGTCTTTACCAAGCCCTGGCCTGGGCTATCGCTCGACGATTTGGGCGTGCTCGTGTCGACGCTGGGATTTGATGGGATCGAGCTCCCGGTTCGGCCCGGGTATCAGGTTGAGCCACAGCGCGTCGCGGAGCTGCCGCAGGCCGCTGAGACGTTGAACCGGCACGGCGTCAAGATCTTGAGCGTGGCCGGGCCGGCGGATGAGGCGACGATCGCGGCATGTGCTGAGGCCGGCGTGCCGACGATCCGGGTGATGGCGCCGGTCGCGAGGGAAGAGTCTTACCTCGAGGCGGAGGCGCGCTACCGGCGCGAGTACGACGCGCTGCTGCCGCTTCTGGAACGATATGGCGTGCAGCTGGGCGTGCAGAACCACTATGGGCGCTTCGTCGCGAACGCGGTGGGCTTGCAGCGACTCGTGGCCTCCTACGATCCGCGAAGGATCGGCATCGTGTGGGACGCAGCGCACGAGGCGCTGGACGGCAACGACCTCGATCTGGCGCTCGACGTGGCGTGGCCGCATCTCGCGATGGTCAACCTGAAGAACGCTTATTGGCGACGGGTGAACGGTCCTGAGGCCGAGACGGCTGCTTGGGAGGTCTACTGGACCACCGGGCGTCACGGGCAGGCCTCGTGGCCCACGGTCGTCCGGGAGCTCAAGGCGCGAGGGTACCAGGGCGTGGTCTGCCTGCCGGCGGAGTACAGCGATGAGCCGGCGGTCGAGCGGCTGGTTGCCGAGGACATCGCCTGGGTGCGCGCGCTCTTCGCGGGCGAGGAGGGCTAGATGACGACGACTGAGCGAGTGCGGGTGGCGATGATCGGTGCCGGCTCGATGGCCAACCGGGTGCACTATCCCTCGCTGGCCTCCTTCGACGACGTGGAGATCGCTGCGATCTGTGATATCGACACGGAGCGACTGCACGCGACCGCCGACCGCTATGGGGTCGAGCGGCGGTTTCTCGACTATCGAGAGATGGTCGAGGAGGTGGCGCCCGATGCCGTCTACGCCATCGGGCAGCCGCATATCTTTTACGACATCTGGACGTGGTGCCTCACGCAGGGGCAGCATCTCTACATTGAGAAGCCGATGGGCATCACGACGCACCAGGCCCGCGCCCTGGCGCACCTTGCCGAGAAGCACGGCTGCATCACCCAGGTCAGTTTCCAACGCCGCTCGACGCCGATGGTGGTCAAGCTGCGCGAGGCCTGCCTCGAGCGCGGCCCGATCGTCCACGCCGTCTGTCGCTTCTACAAGTGCGCCTTCGAGCCCTACCTCGAGGCCCGCGATCATATGATGGATGACGGGGTGCACGCCATCGACACCTTGCGCTGGATGTGCGGGGGCGAGGTCACGGCCCTGCACAGCATCACGAAGCGGGTGACCACGCCGGACGTCAACTTCTTCGCCGTGATGCTGGAGTTCGACAACGGGGCCACCGGGCTCATGATCAACAGCTGGACGAGCGGCAGGCGCATCTTCGACGTGGAGATGCATGCCCCGGGCATCTGCGCTGAAGCGGAGCACGAGGGCAAGGGGTATCTCTACGCCGATGGGGATACGGTGGGGGTCGAGTTCGACACCCGACAGGCGGCCGGCGGCGACGCGTTCTATGAGTATGGGGGCTTCAAGGCCAAGAACCGTGAGTTCATCGACTGCCTCAAAGCCGGGACGCTGCCGGGCTCGCATTTCGGCGATGCCGTGAAGACTATGGAGGTCGCGGAGCAGGTGTTGGCGCAGTCGCACCTGCGTGGGGTGTGAAGCTGAGGGGGTGGGAGATGGGTAGCTTGGGCGAGACGGGGGAGGGCATGGCCGTCGGACGGCCGGTTCGGGTGGTCAGCATCGGCTTTCCGGCGGACAGGTCGGTCGAAGAGATCGCCGCCCTCGTGGATCGGGAGGGCGCGCGGGGTG
>JAXGUU010000140.1:0-9747 GCA_040774145.1 Anaerolineae bacterium | reverse complement strand
TCGCGATCGCACTCAGCGGTTGGTCCGGATGTGCGCGGAGCAGATCGGCAAGTCGCGCTATGCCGGTCAGACGTCCCTGAGCATCGACCGCATAGACGTAGGGGACCTCTTCATCAGGACTGGGCTGTTGGCGGATCTCACGGAAGACCTGGCCGATCTGAGCGTCAGCAGGATAACCATGGTAGATGGAAGTCATCAGGCCACCTGCACTATCATCCGGGTAGGACAGTAGGGTCGTCACCTGATCCGGCGACTCCATGCGCCCCAAGGCCTGCTGTCTCAGCACCGGATCGATGTCTCCCAGCAGGTCCGCTGCCTCATCGGGCTCCATCTCATCCAAGACTCGCACGAGCACCGAAAGATCGAGCGACTCGGCCAACTCAGCCGCGTCCTCGTCAGAGAGCTCCTCAAGGATGTCGGCGGCGTCCTGCGCCTCGATCTGACCCATGAGCTGCTCCTGAACGCTGTCAGGCAACTCAAGGAAGGCCTCGGCCTGATCTGCCGGCAGGAGCGCCTCGATCAAGGTCACCACCTCATCGAGTTTGCCCTGTTTCAGCAACCGACGAATCGCCGTCAGGACCTGTTCTGCGCGATCAACCGTCATCGTCGTGCCCCTTTCCCCGGACTGACCAATCCCCAGCTATTCCTCACCCGAGGGCCGCCTCAGCAGCATCCACGCAGCGATACCCAGACCGGCGACCACCCCGGCCAATTTGAGCAGATCCCCCACCGCATGCCGCGATCCCTCCGCGCCGACATACGACGCCCCCTCCGCAGCAAGGCCCCGGTATCGTGACGCGCCCTTAGCCGTTGCTGCCCCACGCATCTGCGCGGCAGCCCAGACGGCAAGTTTTTCCCGCTGTATCTTCACATTGTGGCGCACATCGGTCGGGAAGACGTAGGGGTAGAAGAGTACATGCTCAATCCCACGCGTGTGCTCGTGGACGGCGCCCAACGCCAGCAGCTCCAACGTGAAGCGCTGGCGGTCCGCCAGCGTGGTCGGCACCGCCTCCGCCAAGGGCTCCACGACCAGGATCGGCATCTGGTTCCCTTCGGGCCCCACACCCACCACGGCTGTGCGCTTCACACCCGGATGCTGGTTGAAGATCGTCTCGCACATCACAGGGTAGTGCGTGCCCTGCGCCGTGGTGACCCGGTGAGCCTTGCGACCACAGAACCACAGCCGCCCCTGTTCGTCAAAGTATCCCAGATCGCCCATTCGGTGCCAGATCTCATCGCCCTCGCGGATCTTAGCGTGGGCCGTCTGATCGGGTCGGTTGAGGTAAGTGTGCGTAACGACCGGCCCTTTCACGACAATCTCCCCGATCTCGCCCGGCGGAAGCTCCAGGTGCTCGTTCCAGTCCGTGATGACCTCATCGGTCATCACGATCGTCTTGACCGTGATTCCCGGCAACGGTGTACCCAGGCACATACCGTGTCCGGCTTCCGTCATCGACGCGGTCTCGGCGATGATCTCCCGTCCCGTCATCCACGTCAGCGGCATCGCTTCCGTCGCCCCGAACGGGGTGAGAATGTCGGCCTGCTCGCCCAACACCTCACGCTGCATCAACCCGATCAGATCGGGCGGTACGGGTGCTCCAGCCATCAGCACCCGCTTCAACGAGGGCAGCTTGATATCCTGTTCAACGCAGTAGGGTGCCACTCTCTTCCAGATGGTAGGCGATCCGAATGCGTTGGTGACCCCGAATGTCCGGATCGCCTCGACCACGTAGCTGGGGTTGATCTCCGCCGACTTCGTCGGGTCCATATCCGGGATGATCGTCGTGACGCCCAGCGCCGGATTGAACAGCGCGAAGATGTAGAGCAGCGCCAGATCGACCTCGCCGGGTCGGATGCCGATCGTGTCCCGCAGGAGCTCAATCTGCGCCTTCAGCATGCCGTGCAGATAGACCACACCTTTGGGAACGCCTGTGCTTCCCGAGGTGAAGGCGACCGCAGCCTCACTCTCCGCAGTTGTGTCTGCGACAGGATAGGGGCCGGACCGGATCTCCTTGATGTGATCCAAACTCGTCTCGGCCAACCAGCCCAAGGCCGAAGCGCCGCTGCCGGCGATCACGGTATGCTCCACCGTGCGAAAGGGACGCGGAAAGATGCGTCTGAGCAGATGCGCGACCGGTAGCCCGATCATCGCCCGCGGCTCGGTCTCCGCCACGCACTGCAGGAAGGCCCGCCGACCCATACCCGGGTCGATCATCACGGGCACAGCCCCCATCTTCAGCAGGGCGAAGACCACGGCAATCAGATCAAGCCCGGGGCGGACGAGCAACAGCACACGGTCGCCACGTCCGATGCCCTGGGCATCCAAGCCGTGTGCATAGCGGTCACATAGCTCATTGAGCTGCAGGAAGCTAAGCTGTACCACCTTAGCCCGTCCCCCGGCATCTCGACCGGCGGGCATGACGATGCCCGGTTGGTAAGGCGCGCGCTCCGCCATATCGGCAAGCGCGCTTGCGACATTGTAGGCTCCACTCACGTGAGATGTCGACGTCACTGAGTCCCCCTTCACCGTGCAGCGGTCGGCGGGTGAGCACCGGTGCCGCACCTGGCGCCGGATTAATTACCGGCAGTTGTCTGCTGATCGAGACAGGAACGTAAGCATAAGCGGCAGAATACGCTCGTGCGCGTCCTCGACCACATAGTGTCCGGCGTCCGGCAGAACGTGGACTTCGGCCTGAGGGAAGCGGGCCCGCCATCCCGCCAGGAAGTCCTCGACCGTGAAGACCCAATCTTTGGCGCCCCATACGATCAACATCGGATGGTCGCGAAACAGTGCCAACTTCTCATCCACGGCATTCACCGTCGCTCGCGTCGGATGCTCCGCCGTGACGGGGATGTCCTGCACGAAGCGATAGATGGCGACCCGGTCGCGCCAGGTGCGGTACGGCGCCAGGTAGCCGGCACGTACGGCACGCGTCATGCGCGCCCGATCCTCCACCGCTAACCGGACGGCAAGTCCCGCGAAGGCGTTCAAGCCACGGACCAGAAGAGCGCCGAGCACGGCACTGCGCGCCAGCTTCAGCACCCACGGCACCGCAGGCTGGTAGAAAGCCGACGTGTTGAAGACTACGAAACGCGCGACAGCTTCCGGGTGCCGCGTCGCGAATCCCATCCCGATCCCGCCGCCCCAGTCGTGCATCACCAGCACGATATCGCGCAGCTGTAGATGCTCGACAAGTGCCTCGAGATTCTGAATGTGCTGCTCCAACGTATACGTATAGTCTTGCGGCTTGTCCGAAAGTCCACAGCCGATGTGGTCGGGGACGATCACACGATAGCTCTCGCTCAGTGCAGGGATCAACGTGCGATAGTAGAAGGACCACGTCGGGTTGCCGTGACACATGACGATGGGCACGGCATCGCGAGGCCCCTCGTCAAGATAGTGCATGCGCTGCCCATCCACCTCGAACTCACGGGAGGTGAATGGGTAGAGTCTCGCTCGATCCAAACGTCCGAACGCCGCCTCTGCTACCACTGGATCCCCAGCACGATGCTGTTGATACCCGAGCCGACACCGAACAGGATGATCCGGTCGCCATCCCTTATGACCCCCTCATCCAGGCCAATGGCCATGGAGATCGGCGCAGCTACAGAGGCCGTGTTCCCCAGATACTGAAGCGTCGGATAGTCGACCTTCGGCGAGAGATCGAGGGCCCGCAGGGCCACCCGCCGCTGCGGCTCACTCACCTGGTGGGTGAACAGCTTATCGACCATGTCATTCGTCCAGCCCATGCCGACCTTGAACTTCTCCCAGACCTGCGCCACGACCTTCGTCCCCTCTGAGAGCAACGCCGACGACTTCGTCCGCATCCATGTGCGCTGCGCAACGCAGAGCTCGCAGTGCGAGGTGTTGCTATACGCCTCACCTCCCAGCAGACGTTTGCCCGTCTTGGACTTCGACGCGTGTCGCAGCACCATGGCCACGGACGCCGCACCCAGGGTGAACGAGGCCAGATTGTCCCGCAGTGTCTCCTTGTCCGGAGGGTTGTTGAGCATATGCTCAATCGTCCAAAGCTGGCCCTCGCGGGGCGCCTCCGCCGCCACGACCATCCCCGTGTCGATCTGGCCCAGCTCGATCATGTTGGCCACGAGGATCATGCCGTTGAGAAACCCCAGACACGCATTGACGACATCGAAGCTGATCGCCTCGGGCGGTAGGCCCAGCTTGTTATGCACAATGGAGGCCGTCGCGGGCTCAATATAGTCACGGCAGACCGACGCGTTGATCAAACACTGGATCTCACTGCGGTCGACGCCTGCCTTGACCAACGCCTCCTCGCCGGCCCACGCCGAGCCGTCCGACACGCGAACGTCATCGTCCCACCAACGGTGCTCGCGGATACCGGTGAGACGCTCAATGAACCCCATCGGAGCGCCCAGGGCGTCATAGATGGGAGCGAGTTTCTCCTCGAACCAAGCCGTCTTGACCACACGCTCTGGGAGAACGTATCCCAGACCTTCAATACAGACATTCTCAAATCGCATACCCGTTGCCTCTTCGCTTTTCTCTCAGTGATCCAGGGGGGATTGTACCACCAACCCGGAGGTTCTACCATCAGCGCAGCCGTGGCAGCCGACCATTCAGCATGTCGCTGCCGTCAGCGGCGCACCAGCAGCACGCCGGCAGACACCAACACCAGACTGACAAGGAGCATCGGGCTCAGGTGCTCGTTCAGCACAAGGGCCCCCAAGACCAGGCCGTTGATCGGCACGATGTATGTGACCATCGTCGTGAAAGTGGCACTCGTGCGAGCCAATAACGCGAAGTAGATCACGTAGGCGACCACCGTCCCCATCAACGAGAGCGTGACCCAGCTCGCCAGCACCTGCCCCGACGGCGCGATGGCGAAGGGGCGCTCAAGGATGAAAGCCAGCGGTAGGATATAGAGAAAACCCATCGTGAACTGCCCGGCAGCCGATGCCATCGGCGGCTGGCCCTGCAATCGGGAACGCGCGAAGATCGAGGCCAGAGCATAGGAGGCCGACGACCCCACAATCGCCAACATGCCCCATACCGATGCGCTGAGCCCGGCCCGCAGCTCGGGCCACATCAGCAGGCCGACGCCGGCGAACCCCACCACCACGCCCAGAGCCTTCCGCAGGTCGATGCGGTCATCCCGCGTCAGCACGTGGGCGAACAAGATGGTGAAGATCGGCGTCGTGGCCTGCAGCAGCGCCGCCCATCCACTGGGGATGTACTGCTCTCCCCAAGAGATCAGCGTGAAGGGCAACGCCCCGTTGAGCAGGCCGACCACAGCAAAGCTGCCCCAGACCCGTCGCTCGCGAGGAAAGGGGATCCGCCGCACCCGCAGGAGCAGGACCATCGACAACGCCGCCAGGCCCAGTCGACCCGCGACCAAGGTAAACGGGCCGATCTCGCTGACGACGATCTTGATGAACAGAAATGAAGTGCCCCAGATCGAGCCAAGGATGAACAGCCATACCAGGTTCACGCGTTCTTCTCCTGATCGAGGCCTTCGCCGGATCGACGCTTCCACGTCCCCAGGACGATGCCCGCGAGGATGATCACACCACCGAGCACTGCCGCAACACCGGGGGGTTCATGCAACACCCACCACACGAGGATCGTTGCCCCGATCGGCTCCGCCAGCACAGCCAGTGATATGTAGGTAGGCGATAGATGCCCCAACGCCCAGTTGAAGGATGAATGCCCGATGACCTGCGGGATCAGCGCCACCAGGAGCAGCCAGCCCCAGGTCTCAGCGGCATAGCCCCGGAGGGGGGTGCCGCTGAGCAGCGCGACGCCCATCAACACGATCGCCGCTATCCCGTAGACCGGAAAGACATAGCCCAACAGGGATAGCTTCCGGCGCTGCTGGCGTCCGATCAGCATGTAGAACGCCACCGAGATCGCCCCCAACACCGCGAGGACATCCCCCAACAGGTAACCGGGGCCGGCCTCAAGATCCCCCCACCCGATGATGACCGTCCCCACCAGGGCGATCAGGATGCCCAGCACCATCCGTGGGCGCACGCGTTCACCGAGCACGAAGTGGGCTAGCACGGTGACAAACAGGCAATTGGTGCTCACCAACGCGACCGAGGCCGCCACCGAGGTCAGGGCAAGCGACGTGATCCATGTGTAGAAGTGGACCGCCAGCGCGACACCCGACGCCAAGAGGCTGAGCCAATCGCCGGAGTGCAGCCGTCGCCACTCGTCACGGGCGGTCGCCATCGCGAACGGGGCTAAGATCAGCGAGGCGAAGGTCAGGCGCCACGCCGCCACCGCCAGCGACGACACGGTCGCCTGCGCCAGCCGGATCCACATCGAAGCCGTGGAGACGGCGACAATGCCCAATAACAGACCAGCGATCGGTGGAACACCCGGTCTGCCGCCCTCCACACCCCTGACCTCATCGTCGCTCATTCGCGCCCCTCTGAGATAGTGATATACTCGGCTCCGTGGCTTGATAACAGCCAACGGTGCATTATAAAAGGGTTTCAGTCCTGCGCCAGACCGGCGATCCACCTTTCAGGACGGTGACGCATCGCCGGCGGATGCAGAGATCTGAACGTCCAAAGCCGGGAAATTCCTTCGGCGCAGATACCACTTGTGGTATAATGTGAGCGAGGGGGAAAGAGCTCAATGTTGATCGAATCACAGAGCTTAGACCTGTGGGAAGCGATTCGTACAAGCCGTTTTCTAACATCCACCACGAGGAGGTAGACCAATGGCTGAGTATACGAAGCACCTGTACCTATCGATGTTACCGGAGGCCGTGATCGCTTCACAGTTGTCCCCTGAGGAGTTCGGCGCGTACTATGCCATTGGGTCACTGAAGAAGGCCCGCGGGCAGGCCATCTTCTTTGAACTGGCACCCGACTTTCGGTCCGATGAGTTGCCCATCGAGGAGGGTTTGCGGCGATGCGTCCCCCACGATGACGGCACCCCCAAACGATCTGTCTATATCTCAGTGTACCGTGCCCTGGAGCATGTCCCGCTCGATGCGATCCTCAAGCTATATCTGGTCACGCAGGACGGCAGGGTCCTGGGCGTGAACGCGGTCGAGGAGTGTCCCGAGGATGAGGACGAGCTCCACCTCTATCAGGAGATCGCGCCGGTGACGCCCCTGATTGCCAGCACGTTGGGACCCCGTGATTTCTACGATCTGATCGTGCGCAAACCCACGACGCTACTCACCCTACCTGCCGTCTGCTTTGCCGAGCTGCAGCTTGGCGAGTTAGCCAACAATCCCGAGTACGGCAGCGTGGGCGATCTTCCCTACGCCAACATCGACCACCTGCGTCAGTGCCTGGTCGATCTGCGCACCAAGATCGTACACACCAAGATGGTCGACCGCATCAGCGCGCCGACCTTCCCCTATCGCATGCTCAAGACGGGGATCTTCATCGGCAATTCTGAGAAACTCTTGTGCTTCCCGCTGCCTTCGCAGGACGTGCTGAAGAGCCAGCACTATCGCTGGTGGCGCTCGGCGGATATGTAACTCACGTGGGTGTAGCTGAGGTCTGACCAGAGGGCCCTTGGTCACACAGATAAGGGCCCTCGAACTATGACCTTGTTGATCCCGGATCTACCGGGATGGGGCACGCCGTAGGCGTTGCCTACTATAGGTCCACCAAGGGCTCGCGGCTTCTCCTCAGAAGGTCTGAGGAGCGTCCCGGAGAAGGTGCCGGCGCATCGTGGCGCCCTCACGACTTACCGGGGAGGAGCTGGAGCCTATTTGTGTGGGAATCATACTAGATGAATTTCTGACAGGAGGATGGGGAGGATGAATATCTGGGTTGTTATAAGTATGATCTCCGGGATCATCTCAATCGTCGCGGCAGTCTTCTACTACCGCTGGGTTGTGAAGCAGGATCCCGGAACCGAGCGAGCGCAGCGCGTCGCCCGGTGGATTGAGGAAGGATCGCAGTCGTACCTGAAGAAGCTCTACGTTGCCCTGACGGGGCTCTCCGTAGTGATGGCTGTTGTGCTGGCTATCGTGTTCGGGCTTCAGGTCAATGCGGGCTATGGGCTGCAGATCGCTATCTTCTTTATCTTCGGCGCGGTGGCCTCCTCTCTTGCCGGGTATATGGGCATGTCTGTTGCTGTGAAGGGCAATGTCCGCACGGCGACCGCGGCTGAAATAGGCATCATTCCGGCTTTCGCCATCAGCATCAATTCGGGCGCCGTGATGGGCCTGGCCATGGTCGGGATGGCGCTCTTCGGCATGAGCCTGATTTACCTCATCACGGGCCAACCGGAGATGGTGCTGGGCTTCAGCTTCGGCGCCTCAATGCTCGCCCTTCTCGCAAAGGCGGGCGGCGGCATCTTCACGAAGACCGCAGACATCGCGGCCGATCTCGTGGGCAAGGTAGAGGTCGGAATTCCGGAGGACGACCCCCGCAACCCCGCCGTCATCGCCGACAACGTGGGCGACAACGTGGGTGATGTAGCCGGCATGGGCGCGGACATCATCGACAGCTATATCGCAAGTGCCGTTGCGGCAATGCTGCTGGGTACGGCGCTGCCCAACGCGACCGCGGATCAGCGGATCATGTACACGGTCTTCCCTCTGATCCTCTGCATGTTGGGAAGCTTCGCCTCCCTGATTGGCCTGCAGTTCGTGCGGGTCAAGGAAGGCGGCAAGCCGGGTCCGGCCCTGAATATGGGGACGATCTATACGACGGTGCTTCTCGCCGTCTTTGCCACGGTGGTAGTCCTGGTCTCCGATATCGATGTGGCGGCTCTGTGGGCTACGTTGGCCGGGCTGGTCACCGGCGTTGTCATCGGCTTCACCTCCGATTTCTTCACCGGCGACGACCGCCCACCCGTCGTGGAGACCGCCAGGGTCTCCGGGTCAGGCGCTGCGATCACGATCATCACCGGTTTCAGCTATGGGCTGATCAGCATCGTGCCCTCCATCATCGGCATCGTCGTCGCTATGCTGATTGCCTACTTCGCCGCTGAAGCCTCGCCCGTGCTGACCGGGGTCTACGGCGTCGGCATCGCCGCCGTCGGCATGCTCTCGATCACCGGCATGATCGTCTCGGCGGATGCCTACGGCCCGATCGTGGACAATGCCCGCGGCATTGCCGAGATGGCCGGGATGTCCCCTGAGGTTGTTGAGGTCACCGACATCTTGGACGCTGCGGGTAACACCGCCAAGGCCATCACGAAGGGCTTCGCCATCAGTGCTGCCGCGCTGACTGTGTTGGCGCTCTTCTCAGCCTACGCGAGCGAGGTCTATCAGGCGATGCTCGAGCTGAACATCGCCGGTGCAGTCCCGATGACCATCAGCCTGCTCGATCCGTGGGTCATCGTCGGCGTCTTCCTGGGTGCGGCAACGCCCCCGCTGTTCAGCGCACTGACCATGCTCTCGGTCACGCACAACGCCTTCGACATGATCGAGGAGATCCGTCGGCAGTTCCGTGAGCGTCCTGGCATCCTCGCCGGGACGGAGGAACCGGACTATGTGGCCTGTGTCTCACTGGCCTCACAGGATGCCCTCAAGGCGTTGATCCTGCCCGGTTTCCTGGCCGTGATACTGCCCTTGATCATTGGCTTCCTGATGGGACCCGAGGCGCTCGGCGCCTTCCTCGGTGGTTCGATCTTCACGGGCATCCTCTTTGCGCTCCTGATGGCCAACGCCGGTGGCCTGTGGGATAACGCCAAGAAGTACGTCGAGAGCGGCCACTTCGGTGGCAAGGGCTCAGAGACGCACAAGGCTGCCGTCGTGGGTGACACCGTCGGCGATCCCTTCAAGG
>JAXGUU010000139.1:0-9767 GCA_040774145.1 Anaerolineae bacterium | reverse complement strand
GTGGGTGGTGAAGACGCACCCCGCCGAAGCTGCTTCGCGCGCCTCGGCAAATGAGAGACCATGACGACAAATCAACTGCCGGATGTGCTCCAGCGCCAGGAAAGCCGAGTGGCCCTCGTTCATATGATAGACACAGGGAGACAGGCCAAGAGCCTCCAACGCGCGGTAGCCGCCGATGCCCAAGAGGATCTCCTGACGGATACGCAGGTCCTGATCGCCACCATAGAGCTGATCGGTGATGTCGCGATCCTGGGGACGGGTATTCTGCGGGATGTTGGTATCGAGCAGGTAGAGCGGGATACGTCCCACCAGCACGTGCCATATCCGAGCTGCCACCTTGCGTCCGGGGAACTGAACCTCAACGATCAAAGGCTCACCGTCATCGTCACGTTCCAACGTCAGCGGCAGGTTATCGAAGTGGTTATCCTCATAGGCCTCCTGCTGCCAGCCGGCCTGGTTGAGATACTGCCGGAAATAGCCCTGCTGGTAGAGCAACCCCACCCCCACCAGAGGCACGTCGAGGTCACTCGCTGATTTCAGATGGTCGCCTGCCAGCACGCCCAGACCGCCGGCGAAGATCATCAGCGACTCGGTCAAGCCGAACTCCAGCGAGAAGTAGGCCACCTGGGGCCCGTCCGCCGCACCGTAGGTGCGCCGAAACCAAGATGAATCCGTAGCGCTCACGTACTCATCCAAGTAACGTGTCGCACGCTCCAGGTGGCCCATGAACCCGACGTCCGTGGCGAGCTGCTTCAGCCGTTCCTGGTCGATCATGCCCAGCATGCGCACGGGGTTGTGGTTGGTCCGCTCCCAGAGCTCACTATCCAGACGCAGAAAGAGCTCGATAATGTCGTGCTTCCACGCCCAGCGCAGATTGTAAGCCAGTTGCCAGAGGGGCTGCAGCGGTTCCGGAAGTGAGGGAATCACCGAGATCGTACGGATGGGTCTTGGCTTCATGCAGGCTGCCTCCTTGGTTGCGACAAAGAAAAGGGTGGAAATCACGTCGACGACGACCTACCATACCACGATCCGAGGTCAGCACAAGAAAGCAGCGTGGCTGTCCTTGAGCTTGCATGCGCCCATGCTACAATGTGCTTCCGATGTATATACAGAATCTGAGCCTGCGGCAATTCCGCACCTACAATCGACTGGAACTGGACCTGCCCGCGGCCCCTATCCTGCTCCTGGGCGCCAACGCCCAGGGGAAAACCAGCCTCCTTGAGGCGATCGCCTTCTTGGCGCTCGGCTCATCACCTCTCACACACGTCGATCAGCAGGTGATCCACTGGGCTGCCGAGGATGCGGCTATGCCCTACGCTCATCTGCGGGCCGAGGTTCACCGGAAGCAGCGCACCGAGGCCCTGGAAATCGCCCTGGAGCGCAGGTCGTTGTCAAACGGGCAGCACCGTATGCAGAAGAGCTTTCACATCGACCAGCGATCGGTACGCCTCTCAGACCTCGCCGGACACCTCAACGTGGTACTCTTCTTGCCGGAGGACCTCCAGCTCGTCCATGGCGCACCGGCGGATCGGCGGAACTATCTCGACAACCTGCTCTCTCAGGCCTATCCGACCTATGTCGAGGTCTACAGCGCTTATCGCAAGGCCGTATCACGCCGCAACGCGCTGCTGCGCCACCTTCGGAAACGCGGCGGCGATCCTCTGCAGTTGGCTCCCCTGGAGGAGCGCATCGTACGCAGCGGGGTGACCGTCTCTCTGTATCGCCGGCGCGTGCTGCGTGAACTCACGCTGCACATCGATCGCCTTCATCGAGAACTGACCGGAGGCGATGCGTGGTTAAGGCTACGCTACGAGCCTGACTTTGAGCCGTTACGCACCCCAAGCTCGAACCACGAGCCGGCACTGCTTCCCGAGGTCGAGGATGAAGCAGATGTCGATATCGAGGTGCTGTACGAGGCCTACCGCCAGGCCTTCGCGCTCAAGCGCCAGCACGAGATCGAACGGGGGATGACGCTCGTCGGCCCACACCGCGACGACATGCGCTTCATCTCCAATGAGCACGATCTGGGGATCTACGGGTCGCGAGGACAGCAACGCACGGCGGTGTTGGCCCTGCACCTTGCGGAGCTACGCTGGCTGGAACAGCTCAGCGGTGAGCCCCCCGTACTACTCCTGGATGAGGTCCTTGCCGAACTGGACCGCGCCCGCAGGGGCTATCTGCTGAACCTGCTGGGCAACGTCGAGCAGACAATTCTGGCTACCACCGACGCCGAGATGTTCCCGGACAGTTTTCGGGAGCGGACGGCCACTTTCCGCGTCTCCGAGGGTATCATCGAACCGGTGGCCTAGGCAGGCGCCCCTCTAGTCCAGCACTAGCTTGGCCAACGGTTCCAGCGTCTCAGGACACTCGGGCAACCCCGCCTGGACACCATCGACGAGCTGCCACCGGCCCGGGAGCTCCAGGGCACGCATCGCCATCGTGATGTTGGCCATACAGGTCCCCCCATCGAAGTAGCGGTAATCCTGAAGTTCCGGTTTGCTGCCGTAGCGGTTGTTGTAGCGTTTGAGGAAGAGATATAACGTCTCGTCCTGCCAAAGAAAGCGCCACGGCTGTGCGTTATTGGCGGAGGGCGCACGCCGACCGGCCTCGACCAACTTCGCCAGATGCTTGGGGGGAGCTCCGGGGCTGTCGAACGACTCCTGATGAAAGAGGGTGTCGGTGGCTAACTTCGTGGCCCCGCCGGAGGTCCGGCGGATCACCGCATTGATCGTACGATCCGCGACCGACTCGGCATCGTGACCGAAGATGAGAAAAGCGCCGGTACGTGCGTCTCGGTTCAGCCGAAAGCGCACCCGCACATTCTCCTCCCTGCCCAGACTGCCGATAAAGCACATGCTGACACCCAGCTGCACGATCTGCACCGCGATCTGCTCCAGCCGATAGCCGAGGTCAACCAACGGCATGTGGCTGCCCACGATGGCGCCGACCATATAGTGCGGTGGGGAGAGGATCCTACCGTAGCCACCCATCGCCGCAATCAGGTCTTCACCGCTGACGACATCGCGCCGCATCACGCGGAAGCGATTCCCCGGGGTCAGAGGATGAACGTGGCTGACCACGTCGTCGATCATCGCCAGGAGCTCATGATCCAGGGCTTCATCACGATAGCGGCGTACCGAATGACGGCTGAGCATTGCTTGGTAGAGATCCATCCCTCATCCTTTCATCGGCCAGCGGAGGTGGCGCCAAGAACGCCGACCCGTGGGGTCGGCGTTCTCAAGACATAGCATTTGTATCCCAACGCGGCCTAATCGTCGTCCGGGTCGCCTGAGCGCTGCTTCTTATGCCGGTAGACAATGCGTCCACGTGTGAGGTCATAGGGCGAGAGCTCCACACGCACACGGTCCCCAAGCAGGATCCGGATGTAGTACTTGCGCATCTTGCCTGAAAGATAGGCCAGAATCTCATGGCCCGTCTCGAGCTTGACGCGAAACTGTGTGCTGGGCAGGGCCTCGACGACCGTACCCTCAACGACAATCTTCTCTTCCTTATTTGCCATTGCGGTCGTTCTAGTCCTCTAGCACCCCGTCATCTGTGGCGGTCTCATCATCCTCGACATCCTCGTCGGCGATGACGTCCTCATCGGCATCGACATCGGCGTCGGCATCGACGTCTGCGTCGACCTCGACGTCTGCGTCGACATCATCCTCGCCACCTTCGTCGGCGTCAATGTCATCATCGTCGAGATCGTCGTCCTCTGCATCGACGTCCTCAAATCCCTCATCCTGACCTTCGTCGATGTCGGAGACCTCACCGAAATCGAGCTCGTCGTCTTCGTCGTCGTCCTCAGCAGCGACGCTCTCGGCTTCTTCCTGGATCTCGGCAAGCGCCCACTCTTCCCACTCATCGGGGCGCACCTGGCGCACGCTCAGACCGATTCTGCGGCGGTCGGGCTCAACCCGAATGACCTTAACGAGGATGCTATCACCGGAGGCGAGCTCCTCGCGCTGTGCGATGTCGCGCAGCTCGGAATTATGCAAGAGCCCCTCAATGCCCGGCTCCAGCTCGATGAAGATGCCGAAGTCCACCACCTGCGTCACGCGGCCCTGGACGAGCCGACCGACCTCATAGCGCTCGACAGCACTCTCCCACGGATCCGGGGTCAGAGCCTTGATACTGAGCGCAATCCGCTGACGATCACGGTCGACATTCAGCACCTTCACCTTGACACGCTGACCCACGTGGTAGATCTCACCCGGGTTCTCAATGCGCCCCCAGGAGAGCTCCGAAATGTGTACCAGGCCATCCATACCGCCCAGGTTCACAAAGAGACCGAAGTCCGTGATCTGGCTGATGCGACCACGTCGTACCTGATCTGCCTCGAGCTCCTCCAACAGGTCCTGACGTCGCGTAGCTCGCCATTCCTTAGCCGCAGCACGCTGCGACAGGATCAAGCGCCGGCGCCGGCGGTTGACCTCGATGACCTTGAGCATGACCTCTTCATCGACCATAGCCTCAAGGCGTCGCTGTCGCTCAGCGGGCTGGCGAATGCGGTTGAAACCGATCAACTGCGACATCGGCACAAAGCCGCGCAACCGACCGAACTCGACCGTCAGCCCACCCCGGTTGGAGCCTGTGACGCGGGATCCGTAGACCTCTTGACTCTCCAGAAGTTTCTCGGCGATGAGCCAGTCCTCCTGCAGAAGCGCCTGGGAGATCGACAACTCGACATTGCCGTCCGAGTCACGGAACTTGGCTACGACGACGGGCACTTCATCCCCAACGTTGAACTCGCGACCCTCGATGTCCTGGATGTCCTCGATGGGCACGAAGCCATCGCGTTTGGCGCCGATATCGACGACAAAGCCATCACCCCTGCGAAACAGGATCGTCCCCTCGCGGAGCTCACCACGCTTCAACGTGCTGGCAGAGAGAGACTCCTCAAGCTGGTCTTCCCAAGATGCAGATGCATCTGACGGGGCGGCTTCTTCCGATGCCGCCGGCTCCGGTGCCGCCGACTCTGGTGTCGGCTCAGGCGTCGGCTCGGGCAATGAGGCAGGCTCTACGGGAGCTTCAGGCTGTGACACGGAGGTCACAACCACATCATCAGGTGCATCAGATGGCTGGTCCACGGGCTCAGAAGGCGCAGAGGTATGATTCAATTCTTCCACTTCCAACTCCTATTCCACTCAGTATTGCGCCGCACTCAGGACGCGCAACTTAAGTGGGTCTGGTAAACTCTAGGTATTGTAACATAGCTAGGCACAATGTCAACACGGCGCCGCGCGCGCGCCTACATCAGCTCGCCCCCAATCTGAAACGCACCCCCGAGCGCGAAGGATCATCCGGCGGCAACCACCGATTCGCCTCCATCGACCGGAATGACGGCCCCCGAGATCCAGGTCAGGCGCGGCTCCGCGAGCGTGACCAGGACCTGAGCGACATCCTCGGGCTGCGTCAGACGTCCCGCCGGATGGTAGGTACGCGCCTGTTCCAGGATCTGCTCGTGGCCCGGAATCGCGCGGAGGGCCGGCGTCTCGGTCACGCCCGGCATCAGGCAGTTGACGGCAATGCCACGTGGCGCCAGCTCCACAGCGAGCTGGCGCGTATGAGCCTCCAGCGCCGCCTTTGCCGCAGAGACCGGCCCATAATGCGATGAGACGCGCTGTGAGCCGATGCTGGACAAAGCGTAGACCCGGCTGCCCTGCCTCAGCCATCCGGCGCGGACCAGGTCCTGCGTCCAGTAGACCAAGCTGTGAGCCATCACGCGGAGCGTCATATCCATATGGCTCTCGTCAACGGCCTCCTCCGGGTCGTCAGCGATAAAGGGGCGCAGGCTTCCGAAGGCCAAAGTGTGGACGAGAAGATGAATGGACCCCGCCGGGTCATTCGCGAGGGTCTCACCGATGCGCTCGATCGCGGTCCGGCGTCGGCGCCGATCAGCTGCGTTGGTGTTGAAGAAGATCGCGCGCCGGCCCGCCGCCTCGATATCGGCGATGACGTCTTCAGCACGCGCCAACGTGCGCCGCGGATCGAGGTGCACACCGAAGACGTTCATCCCCTCACGAGCCAGAGCGCGCGCCGTAGCGGCTCCGAAGCCACTGGAGGCGCCGAGGATCAGGGCCCAGCGTCCTGCCAGCGTGTCAGTCATCGAAATCGGAGGCGCTGTAGACATCGTCCCCGCCACCGAGACCGCCGCCCATGCCCTCCCCCAGCAGGTCCGGCAGGTCCTTCTCGATCTCCTCCGGATCCTGACCCGCCTCCAGACGGTCGACGACTTCCTCAAACTCCGGGCCAAGATCGCCGGCCTCATCGCCAATCTCGCTCATCATCTTGCGCATGAAGCGCCCCATGCTCTTGGGATCGTTCTCGTCGAGGTCACCCCAAGCGGTTGGATCGGATAGATCCTCCAGGCGGCTGTCCTCGGAGCGAACGACCCGCACGCGTGAGACAAGACGACGGACATCGTCACTTCCGCAGCGCTTGCACATGATCTTCTCTTCGTTGACGTCGGAGAATGTGCGCCAGAAGACTGAGAATCGACGCCCACAATCCCCGCAACGATACTCATAGATCGGCATCTTTCCCCTCCTTATGTATCTGTGGTATAGTAAGAGCCGCTCTCAGGCGATTAGCAGGCAGCCTTCGCTGCCCTATAGACCGTCTAGCTGCCCTCATGTCCCAACCCGGGCGCCGACCATCGTGTTGATGGACAACCAGGATCATCGGTCAGGCGAGGGGGGCCGGGCAGAGCAGGACAGGCAGGCCCAAGGGCGATCCAGCCAACACAGCGCTATTATACCGGGAGCCGCCGACAGGAGCAAACATAATGCAAGCTGACGACATACGCGACCCCTATCATCCGCAGGTGATCCCCCTGCTGATCGTCATCTCCGGCCCCTCAGGCGTGGGCAAGGACAGTCTGGTTGAGGGCATGAAGGCCCACGGCGCGCAGTTTCACTTCGTCGTCACGGCGACCTCCCGCCCGCCGAGGCCAGGGGAAGTGCATGGCGTTGACTACTTCTTCGTCTCGCCGGAGACCTTCGAGGAACTGATCGCGGCTGACGAGCTCCTGGAGTACGCTATAGTCTACGACCAGTACAAGGGCATCCCTAAGCAGCAGGTACGCGAGGCCCTCGCTAGTGGTCAGGATGTCGTGATGCGCCTTGACGTTCAAGGTGCAACGACGATCAAGCGCCTGATTCCCGAGGCAGTCCTGGTCTTCTTGAGTGCTTCATCCGAGGACGAACTGGTCACGCGGCTCAAGCGCCGCAGGACGGAGTCGGAAGCCCAGCTGCAGCAGCGTATCGAGACCGCTCAACACGAGATGGAACGCCTCCCGGCTTTCGACTACGTGGTTATCAACCGTGAGTGTGCGCTAGATAGCGCCGTGGAGCAGGTCTTCAGCATTATCCGAGCCGAGCATCAGCGCGTCCATCCACGACGGGTATCGCTACCATGAGTGACGAATTCGGATCGATCTCCACCGCCTCCCCACCACCAGGTCCTTCCGGGTTGCAGCCACCAGACAGGGGTGACGGTCGTCCGGTGCCTGCCCCAGGAAAAGTGGCACTCCCGAGCCGGTCGGTGGTCGGAGCCACCCTGGTGCTCATCGGCATCAACATCCTAGTCTACCTCGCCAACCTATTGTTGAACAACCTGGTGACCCTCTACGGCGCCCTAGTGCCCCTGCTGGTCGTGCAGTACCGTCAATGGTGGCGGCTGATCGTGGCGGGCTTCCTGCACGCGGACCTGATGCACATCGCCCTGAACCTCTATGCCTTCTATGGCCTGGGACAACTGACCGAACGCTTCTTCGGCACGCGGCGCCTCGTGGCTATCTACGGTGTATCGTTGCTGGGTGCCGGCGTGCTGGTCACGCTCTTCTCGCCGCTTACCACGCCGACGGTGGGCGCCTCGGGCGCCATCATGGGCGTGCTGGGTGCGCTCGTCGTTTTCTTCTGGACCTATCACGAGCACCTGACAGGAGGACGGAACTTTCTGAACCGCCTGATCCAGATGGCGGTCATCAACATCGCCATCGGGCTACTGCCCGGTATCAGTTGGTGGGGACACCTGGGGGGCTTTGTCTTCGGCGCCTTGACCGGCTTTGTGTTGATCCCACGCTTCACGCAACGCTGTGTGACCGGGCCTCTCGGTGAGCTCCGCTGCTACATGGTTGCGGAAGGTCAGGGGACATCGCAGCGCCCCACCGATACCCATCAGCGACGCTACCTTGCGCTGATCATCATCGCGGAAGCGGCCTTGCTGGCACTCGCCTACGGGCTTCGAGGATAGTCGACATGCCGGGACCCTTAGCGTTGCGTGTAGGTGACCCCGTCGAACTCCGTAAGACCCATCCGTGCGGGGGCACGACCTGGCGCATCCTGCGCGTCGGCCTGGATATCGGCATCGAATGCACGACCTGTCACCGGTACGTGCTCGTGCCGAGGCGCCGACTGGAGGGACGCATCCGACGCTTCGTCGAGCGTGGGCCGGAGGTCGAGGCCCTAAGTGGTGAGGCTGCGGAGTCTGATGTGCGCCCAGGTCGAGACCTGGAGGCCCTATGAAGCGCTTTCTATTCCTCTTCTCCGATACCGGGGGAGGCCATCGCGCATCAGCCCAGGCTGTCAAGGAGGAGCTGGAGCGGCTGTACGGCGACCAACAGGTGGTCGAGATGGTGGATATCTTCGTCGCCTTAGGCCAGTGGCCCTTCAGACGCTTCCCCGAATGGTATCCTACGGCAGTCGGGCTCAACGGCATTCCCTGGGGCATGGGATTTCACCTTTCAGATGACGTCGGACTGATGAAGACGATGTCCAAGCTCGTCTGGCCCTACGCGCGTACTGCGTTGTGCAACGTTTTGCACGCGCACCCTGCAGATGTGGTCGTCTCCTTTCACCCCATTCCAAACTACTCGGTCTCGCTTGGCTTAGCACGGCTTCACGAGCCGACACCTCTGGCGGTCGTCGTCGTCGATCTGGTGACCACCCACGCTTCGTGGTTCACACCCGGACCCGATATGTATCTTGTGCCGACGGCTGCAGCCCGGCAGCGCGCGCTGCGCTGCGGCATCTTGCCCAGCCGGGTCCATATCAGAGGTATGCCGACGCGACGCAGCTTCGTCACTGCGATAGACATCTCGAAGCAGGAAGCTCGCCTACGCCTGGGACTGACACCCGATCGGGACATCGTCCTCGTCATGGGTGGGGGTGATGGTATGGGACCGTTGGAGCAGGTGGTCCACGCACTGGCCCATACCGTGGCGGATCGAGCCGACATCGTCGTGATCACCGGCAAGAACCGCGCACTCCAAGCTTCGCTTGGCGGCAAAGGGAACGGAGCGGCTATCGATGACCCAGCCGGCAAAAAGCATGCTTCTCCTGCTCGGCACACGAGGCTCGGGGGAAGGTCGGGCCCGCTGCCGCCGTCCGTCCACATCGAGGGCTTCGTGGACAACATGGAGATTTGGATGCGGGCCGCCGACATTCTCGTGACCAAGGCCGGGCCAAACACCCTGGCAGAGGCCTTCATCGCGGGTCTCCCCATCGTACTCTACACGGCGCTGCCCGGGCAGGAAGAGGGCAATGTAACCTATGTCGTGGAGAACGACGCAGGCATTTGGGCACCCACGCCGCGACAGGTATCCAAGGTCGTCGCGCATCTACTGACCGATGTCGAGGAGCGCCGAACGATGACCGCGCGCTCGCGAGCCATGGCCACCCCGCACGCGACCGAGCATATCGCACGCGACCTCTGGTCGCTGACGCATCGGGACGCCTCACCCTTTCGAAGCAACCTCAAGC
>JAXGUU010000138.1:0-9787 GCA_040774145.1 Anaerolineae bacterium | reverse complement strand
TGGGTGACGGAAGGCGATCTCTCGCCTCTGGACTACGTCGCCGCTCAGCTCTCCGCCGGACAGGTGGCGGATGTCGGTAATCTGAGTAAGGCTGTCTTCGTTGCGGTCGCGACCGGGCACGATCCGCGCGCGTTCGGCGGTCGTGATCTCGTCGCTGCGCTGCTGGCGGCTCAGGATGCCGGGACGGGGTGGTTCGGCGATACACTCTTCAAGCACGCCTATGCCGTGCTGGCGCTGCACAATGCCGGCGCTGACGTGCCGCAGAGCGCTGTGACCGCGATGACGTCGCAGTTCACGGACGATGGCGCATGGGCTCTCTTTGGTGGGACCGATCCGGGGACCGCCGACACCAACACGACGGCCCTCGTGATGCAGGCCCTCGTAGCCGTCGGTGAGGTCGACGCGGCGGCGGGCGCGCTGCCCTACCTGCAGCGGATGCAGAACGATGATGGGGGGTTCCCCTATCAGAAGCCCTCGCCCTGGGGTACGGAGACGGATGCTAACTCCACGGCGGTGGTGCTTCAGGCCCTGAATGCCCTCGATGTGCAGCTCGGCATGTGGGCGCCCCATGGCACCGATCCCCTGGGTGCCCTGCTGGCGCTTGCCGATGCCGACAGCGGGGCCTATCTCTGGCAGCCTGCGGTGCCTTTCGCTAACCTGCTGGCAACGGCACAGGCCGTGCAGGCTACGGAGGGCATGACGTTGGTCGACCTGGCCCGGGTCGGTGCCTCTCGCCCCGCGGGGACGACGGCATCGACCGTCGTCGCCGCGCCTGAGGCGGGGTCCGCGATCCTGCTGCCGGCGTCGGGTGCTGCCGCTGGGACGACGGCGGGGCTGATGATCGTCGTGGTTGCGATGGCGTGCCTGAGTGCGCTCTTGCGGCGCAGGTAGGATGGCCGTTCCGTGATCTCTTGGGCTCGAATCGCTTGGAGGGGGGTAGGCCATTGTCTGCCCCTCCTCCTCGCTGGGGTGCTGGTGCTCTCGCTTGCGTTCCTGATCCATATACCGGTCAGGGCGCAGGAAGGCACACAGCAGGCGGGCCTGGTCGTGATCCACGGCGATGGTCGGACCGTGACGCGCTGTGTCAGCTTCAGCGAGCCGCAGATCTCCGGCGCGTCGCTGCTGCAGCGCTCCGGGCTCGCCTTCACATCGGCGACGGGCCCTACGGGTGTGACGGTCTGCGCTCTGAACGGCGAGGGCTGTCCCGCCTCCGACTGCTGGTGTGAGTGCCGTGGGCTGCCCTGTGCCTACTGGACCTACTTCCAGCGAACGCCGGATGGCGCATGGTCCTACGGGAACATCGGCGCGGCGCTGCGCCAACTCAGCGATGGCGATGTCGATGCATGGGTTTGGGGCGATGGATCGACGATGCCCCCAGCCATGAGCTTCGAGGCTATCTGCGGTGCAGAGGCTTCCGCTCCGGCGGCAACGGCTACGTCGACCTTGGCAGGCGTTGAAGGCGACGAGGCGGAGGTCGCGGTCCCTGAGACCGCCACACCACCTACGGTGACGCCCACAACACAGGCCGAGGTGGCGACGGCGATACCACCGACGCCGACGCTAAGCTCGACCTCTCCGCCGAGCCCCACGGCCTCTCCAGTGGCGGCGCCGTCCTCACTGCCTGAAGACCCCACGCCTTCGCCGACAACTGTGGACGCCTCGGCACCGACGTCGAACCTTCTCCCTGAGCCACCGGCCTCGGCTTCTGAGTCAAGTGCCGAATCGGGCGGGGTCCCACCGGCCTATCTGGGCTTTATGGTGATCCTTGGGATCATTGGGGGGGCGTTCGTGCTCCTCCGTCGGAAGTAGGCTTGCCGTGCATCATGTGCGACGGAGCTTGCGCTGGTTCATCTATCTCCTTGCCTCGCTGGTCGGGGTTGTCGCTTTTGTCTATCCCTTCTTCCCTCGCATAGAGGCGGACACCGGGCCGGTGGTGCAGGCCATGGATTCGCCGCTCTTCTTGGGATTGCTCGGAGGGCTTTCCCTGCTGGCTCTGCTGCTCGAGACCCAGGATGGCGTGGAGGCCCCGGGCGTCGCAGGGGAGACCAAGCGCATCGCGTTGCTCGGTGTGTTGGTGGGACTGAATGCGGTCCTCAGCTTCGTCGAGACGGCGATCCCCGGTCCGGGGGGATTCAGTCCGATCTTCTTTCTCATCATCCTCGGTGGCTATGTCTACGGGGGGCGCTTCGGCTATCTGCTGGGCGCACTGACGCTCTTTGTCTCCGCCCTTATCACGGGCGGCGTGGGGCCGTGGCTGCCCTATCGGATGCTGATCGCCGGCTGGATTGGCCTGGCGGCGCCGCTGATGGCTCGCATCAACCGGGCGTTGCGCGTCCAGGGCACGCGATGGGAGCTTGTAGTCCTGGCGGTCTACGGCGGTGTCTGGGGGCTTGCCTTTGGCGCTCTCATGAACCTGTGGTTCTGGCCCTTTGCGACGGGACCGGCGGAGCAACATTGGCAGATCGGGATCTCTGTCTGGGAGGGCGTGCAGCGTTTCCTGGCCTTCTACGTCGCCACCTCGCTGCTCTGGGATCTGGCACGCGTGGCGGGCACGGCAGCGATGATGCTGCTCTTTGGGGCCCCGACGCTGCGGACCCTGCGCCGCTTTGCGCGACGATTCTCCTTTGAGGTCCGGCAGCGCGCCACCTCGCTCTCCCAGGGGGAGACGTCCACTTGATGCATCCGTTGGCCTGGTTGGTTTGGCTTGGTGCCTCCGCGGTGGCGGCGTTGGCGACGCGCAATCCACTCTATCTACTGTTGCTTTTCTCCGTGATCTACGTCGTGACGGATGTGATCCGCGGCGCCGGATCGGGTAGGGACGGGGCAGCGACAGCGTCGACCGGCGCCGGCATCGAACCGATGCTGCTGCCGGTCTCGCCGGTCCGGTTTGCGCTTTTTGCGATGGGGGTCGGCGCCCTGATCAACGGCCTGATCAGCCCCTTCGGCGAGACGGAGCTGCTGCGTCTGCCCGAGGTCATCCCCCTTCTGGGAGGACCGATCACAGCAGAGGCTGTCGTCTATGGGGCCATCAACGGCATGGTCCTCGCGACGCTGTTCGCTACCTTCGCGGTGCTCAACGTGGCCGTGCCGACGCGCGATCTGATCGGCTATCTGCCGCGTGCCTTCTATCCGGTGGCCGTTGTCTCCGCGATTGCCGTCACTTTTGTACCGAACACACTCTATCAGCTGCGCCAGGTGCGTGAGGCTCAGGCCATCCGTGGGCATCGGATGCGCGGGCTGCGCGACTGGCTGCCCCTCTTTCTGCCGGTGCTCATCGGCGGACTGGAGCGGGCGCTACAATTGGCCGAGGCGATGACCGCCCGTGGTTTCGCAGCTAAGGGTGCCGCAGCCCCCGCGGCGCACACGGCGGACATCGCGCGCTTTGCCTCCATCGGCGGGCTCGCGGCGGTGCTTGTCGGCGGCGTGCTGCGGCTGGTGCCCGGTGCGGGCCGTTGGTCACCTGTCTTGATCGTGGGCGGGACGCTCCTGGTGGTCGGGGCCATCTGGCGCTCAGGACGCCAGGTCAACATCACGCGTTACCGGCGAGCCCGTTGGACGCCGGGAGACGGTGTCATGGTCGTCGGCGCCCTCCTCGCGCTGGTCCCCCTTGTCCTCTGGCCCGCCACTCGCGACTATTCCCCCTATCCCCAGCTCCAATGGCCGAGCTTTGACACCCGCATGGGCCTGGCGTTGCTGGGCTTTCTCGCCCCTACTCTGGTGATGCGCTTGGCGCGACCATCGGCGCAGGGAGAGCGCGAATGACGGACATCGTCGCTTTCGACCACGTTGCATTCCGCTATCCGGAGGCCGAGGCTCGGCACGGGGCGGTCTCGCCCTGGGCGATCGCCGACGTCACTTTGACCATCCCTGCGGGTGCGGTGGCGCTCGTCGTTGGCCCATCGGGAGCAGGTAAGTCTACCCTATTGCGCTGTATCAATGGCCTGGTGCCACATTTCACGGGCGGGACCTTCGCCGGGCGTCTCGAGGTGATGGGCCTTGATCCCGTCGCGGCAGGGCCGGAGACGATGTGCCGGCACGTCGGCTTCGTCTTTCAGGATCCCGAGGCGCAGTTCGTGATGGACCGGGTGGAGGATGAGATTGCCTTTGCACTGGAGAACGCCGCGATGCCTTCTCCAAAGATGCACGCGCGCGTCGAGGAGGTGCTGGAGCGTCTGGACCTGGTGGGGTTGAGACACCGCTCGCCGGCAACCCTGTCCGGTGGGGAGAAACAGCGGGTCGCGATCGCGGCGGCCCTGGCGCTGCGACCGCGCATCTTGGTGCTGGACGAGCCGACGTCGCAGCTTGATCCTCAGGCTGCCGAGGAGTTGTTGGGCTACCTGGCGCGGTTGGGTGAGGCGTCCGGTCTGACGTTGGTGTTGGCCGAACACCGGCTTGAGCGCGTGCTCGACTTTGCCGACCTCCTGGTCTACGTGTCAGGGGGCGAGGCGCCGGTGATCTCGGGGGATCCGGCTTCCGTGCTGTCGCAAGTGGACCTGGCGCCGCCGGTTGTGCGGGTGGGCAAGGCGCAGGGGTGACCACCCCTGCCGGTCACGCTCGCGCAGGGCGCCCGCTTTGCCCTGGACGCAATGGCGGCGGGGCGTAAGGTTGACGACGCCCTGCTCCAGCGCGAGCGTGAGGGGGCGGAGCAGCAGGCCGCAGCCCGTCCCCCGATCCTGGAGGCTGCGGCGCTCCAGGTCGCCTATGGCGATGTTCCGGTCCTGCGGGGTGTCACCCTCTCGCTCAATGTCGGGGAGGTCACGGTCCTGATGGGGCGCAATGGGGCGGGCAAGAGCACGTTACTCAAGAGCCTCGTCGGCTTGGTGCGCCCGCAGGAGGGCCACGTTCGGCTGGCAGGGCGCGACACCGCGGGGATGGCCGTTGCGGATATCTGCCGCGAAGTGGCCTATCTGCCGCAGGACCCCAATGCGCTCCTTTTTGCCGACACCGTGCGCGAGGAGTTGAACATCACCCTGCGCAACCACAGCCTTGCGCCATCGCAGGTGCCCGTGGCGCCCGATGAGCTGCTGTCTGAGCTGGGGCTGGCGGGTAAAAGCGAGGCCTACCCGCGCGATCTCAGCGTCGGTGAGCGTCAGCGCGTGGCGCTGGCAGCCATCACCGTGACGCATCCGCGGGCCATCCTCCTGGACGAGCCGACACGCGGGCTCGATTACGAGGCGAAGACCGGTCTGATCGAGTTGCTTCGCCGCTGGCGCGCGGCAGGCCTGGCGTTGCTGTTGGTGACCCACGACGTGGAGCTGGCAGCTGACGTAGCCGATCGCGTGCTGCTGATGGTCGAGGGCCGCATCGTGGCCGATGGGCCCCCTTGGGACGTGATGGGCCGCTCCGACCTCCTCGCGCCGCAGATGGCTCGGCTCTTCCCCGATGCCGGCTGGCTGACGGCTGAGGAGGCCGTTGCAGCTCTGACGAACGCCGCCGACGTGATGGCGTGACGCCGACGGGAGCCGCGACGCCCCCAACCGCTTAAGAAGGGGTCGGGCCGTCCCTCGCCGTGCCCGGGCGAATCGCTAGGGCTCTGTGTGTCGCGCAGCAGCCTGCGCGGCCTGGTAGACCTCTTGGAGTGGGACGCCATGGGCGGCTGCGAGGCGGCGGCAATCCTCGTACTCCGGCGCGCTCTTCACCTTGCCCTCGCCCAGCTCTGCGACCTTGACGTGCACACTGCCGTAGGGCGTCTCGACGTGACTTGTGCTGCGCGGTAGGGCGTGGCGTTCCACCCGTTGCTCGCGAACGCCCAGGGTGCTGGTCTCCGCGAAGAGGATCTCCGTCATCGTCTTCACGTCGTCGGGCTTGCAGAGCACACGCAAGAGCGTGGCGGGCCGGTTCTTCTTCATCTGGATGGGCGAAAGGTAGACATCGAGCGCCCCCGCAGCAAAGAGGCGCTCCATCACATAGTCGTAGGTCTCCGGGTTGAGGTCGTCGATGTTCGTCTCCAGGACTGCAAGCTGAGCGACGTCCAGGCAGGAGTGCTGGTGGTGGGGATCGGCAGCCGGGGGATGGGCTACGGCATGCGCGTGCGCGGGATGGGATGAGGCATCCTGTTCCTCGTGATGGTGATGGCCATGGTCGTGATCGTGGCTGTGACTGTGACTGTGCTCGTGGTCGTGAGGGTGGTGGTGCCCGTGATCATGCCCGTGGTCGTGCGGCTCGTGATCCGCGGTCAGAGGTCTGCCGACCTGACCCTTTACGGATTCCCCGAGCAGCAAGCGCAGGACGTTGGGAATGGCCATATCCCGCTGGCCGGCGCCGTAGCCGATGGTCTCAAGCGTCATCGGCGGGATGGGACCGAAGGCGTCACCGAGCGAGGCGAGCAGCGCGGCGCCGGTCGGCGTGACCGTCTCGACGTCCAGCGGGCTGCCGACGATCGGCACGCCTTTGAGCAGGGCCACGGTGGCGGGAGCTGGGAGCGGAATCTGCCCGTGAGCGCCGCGGATCGTCCCACGCCCCAACGGTATGGGGGAGACGACAACGTGCTCCACGCCCAGCGCATCCAGTCCGACCAGGGCGCCGACGACATCGACGATGGTATCCACCCCACCCAGTTCGTGCAGGTGAACCTCGCCTAGAGTGGTGCCGTGAATGCCGGCCTCGGCTGTGCCGATCTTCTTGAAGATCTCTATGGCTTTCGCCTTGATCGCCGGTGCCAGGTCGCTCTCCTCGACGATCGCCAGGATGTCACCAAGGTGGCGTTCGGGCACGCTGTCGGCCACGATCACGTCCACCTTGGTGGCGGTGAAGGCGTTCTTGGCCACGCGTCGCTCTCGCAGTTCAAAGTCCGGCAGATGCAGGACATCGAGGCGCGCTTGCAGCGTCGCCAGGGGCAGCCCTACGTCAACGAGGGCCCCCAGGATCATGTCGCCGCTCGCACCGGCGATGCAGTCGAAGTAGGCAATCTTCATGGATTCGTTTTCTCCTTGATCTGGCGTAGGACGAGATGGGCAAAGACGGCGGCACCGTAGCCGTTGTCGATGTTGACGACGGTGACTCCCGAGGCGCAGGAGTTGAGCATCGTCAGTAGGGGGGCCACTCCGGCGAAGTTGACGCCGTAGCCGACGCTGGTCGGGACACCGATCACCGGCGCCGGTGCCAGTCCGGCGACGACGCTTGTCAGGGCGCCCTCCATCCCGGCGATGGAGATGATGACGCTCGCCGCCATCAGGCGGTCGAGCTCGCCGAGGATGCGGTGAAGGCCGGCGACTCCGACGTCGTAGGCTCGCTCGACGCGATGGCCGAGGAACTCCAGGACCTGTGCGGCTTCCTCGGCGACAGGCAGATCGGAGGTGCCGCCACAGACGACCATGGCGAAGGGCGCATCGGCTCCGGGCGTCGGGAGCTCCGTACGTGTGAGCGAGATCAGCCTGGAGGTGGCGTCGTAGACGGCGTCGGGGATCTGCGTCTGGATGACCTCCGCCATCTCGGGCGGGACGCGGCTGCCCAAGACGCGGTCGTGGTGGGTCCACAGACGGCTGAGGATCGCTGCCGCCTGTGCCGGTGTCTTGCTCTCGCAGAAGACGACCTCGGGCATGCCGTTGCGCAGCGCGCGATGGATGTCGAGCCGGGCGAAGTCGTCCAGGTCGTCGAAGGGTAGCGTGCGCAGCCGTGTGAGGGCCGCGTCGATGTCGAGTTGCCCGTCTCTCACAGCCTGGAGCAGGGCGATTAGCTTGTCGGTGTCCATATCAGTTGATGACCTCATTCATACTGCCTGAGCGGAAGCCGCTCAGGTCCAGGGTGACGTAGGTGTAGCCGAGGGTGCGGAAGTGGGCTACGATCTGTTCTCGGTGCAGCATCACGCGCTCAAAGTCCTCGGTGGGCACCTCGATGCGGGCGAGGGTGTCGTGGTGGCGAACGCGGAGTTGGCCTAGCCCCAACGCCTTGAGCCGTTGCTCGGCCTCGCCGATGCGCTTCAGTGCCTCTGGGGTGATCTGCGTGCCGTAGGGAATGCGGGAGGCCAGGCAGGCGGCGGAGGGTTTGTCCCAGGTTGGCAGTGAGAGCTCTCGCGAGAGGGTCCGAATGTCGGCCTTGGTGAAGCCGAGGTCCTGAAGAGGGCTCAGCATACCGCACTCGCGGGCGGCGCGTTGGCCCGGGCGGTAGTCGCCGAGGTCGTCGACGTTGGAGCCGTCGGCGATGGCGCGGAAGCCGTGGGCCGCGGCATAGGCCCTCAGGAGGGCACAGATGCCGGCCTTGCAGACATAGCAGCGGTCGGGCGTATTGGCGAGGATGTCGGGGCTGAGGTCGGGTTGGGTGAGGACCTCGACCCGCGCGCCGATGGCGGCTGCGATGTCGAGCGCCTCTTGCTGCTCGTGGGCAGAGGCGAGGGGAGAGGCGATGAAGACGCCGAGGGCGTCGGCGCCGAGGGCGTCGTGAGCAGCCTTGAGCAGGAAGGCGCTGTCCACACCGCCCGAATAGGCGACGAGGACACGCCCCATCTGCGCGAGCGTCTCTTTGAGTCTTTCATATTGATCCCACATTATCTAGATCCTTTTACTGTGAAGTGAGCGTCAGCGCCTCATTATGACACAAAGGCGGCGTTATCCAACAGTGCAAAGCTGATGGCGAAGACGGTCAGGATGGGTACGTGCCGGATTGAAGGTGGCGGATGATGGGTTGTGCGATGCGTTTCACCTAAAAATGGCCCTGGATGCGCCGATCACGCGTCTCAAAACAGGGGATGCAGTAGGGATGGCCCCCGAGCAGTCGCACCCGCGTCTCCATCACCTTCTCCCCGCAACCTGTGCAGATCATGGACCCGTGGATCCTGGCCTTCTCCGGGATCACCGGGTCGATGTCCTGGATGTCGAAGAGCGCCTCCAGCGGCATCGCCAGCATATCGTCCACCTGCTGTGCTCGCAAGATCGCGGAGCGTGCCTGCTCCTCCTCCGTGGCGGTGCCCTCCAGCACCTTCCTGAAGAGCTGCTCCCGCTCGTCATCGTGCGCGCCGAGGACATCGGGGCGCAGCGCGATGCGGAGCGTTCTGCCGTCGGAGCGGCGGATGAAAGTGTAGGCGTTCTTGCCATAATCTCGATAGATTAGATTGCCCTTGCCGAAGGTGCAGCCCGTGAGGTACTGGATGGCGTCGACGCTGCAGTTGTCGGTCTCCACGATGGCGACGACTTCCTCGTCGGCGGCGTGGGGGCCGATCTCGCGCAGTGCGAGCTCCGCCGCGCGAATGCCGATGGTCAGACCCGGGCAGCTATGCCCGTGAAACTTCCTCACGCCTTCAATGTCGAGGTTCATAGGTATCCTTTCGTGTGGGATGGTGGTTGGTCTCTCCCGCGGCCCCGCTGCACGCAAAACGGGCCACGAAAGTGGGTATGGCTGACGCCACACCCAGGCCTTCATGGCCCGCCTGATCATCACTGATTGAAACGGCAAACACGGATGCCGGATCGCTGCGCTCGGCCTTCAGACCGAGGGGCGGCAGATGAAGCCGACCCGGCGTGCCAGCTTCATGCCGGCGCGCTCAGCACTATACCATGGGTGCGGCAGCCGTCAATTTCGGTAGGAATGGCCTATCCCGTGTGCCCCGCCCCCGCATCGATCTCGCGGATCGCCGCTGCAATCTGCTGGGCCAGCGGCTTAGGCGAGATCCCGATGATCTCGAAATGGGGTTGCGTGATCGGGATCAGCAGCTTGCGGCCCGGCGCCGCGGCGACGGCCGCGGCGATGGCCGGCGTGATCTCCCCCAACATAGCATGGGGCACGATCACGCCGATCGGTGCCATAATGATGTCGGCCTTGGGCGCCGAGACGCGGATGGCGTTCTCGCCGCTGG
>JAXGUU010000137.1:0-9993 GCA_040774145.1 Anaerolineae bacterium | reverse complement strand
GAACCCATGTACCAGGCTTGAAAGGCCTGTGTCCTAGACCAGACTAGACGATGGGGGCGCCAGCAATTCAGATCGTACCATAAAGGGCCTACGTGTCAAGCGAACGGCGGTTGACACGCCCCTGTGTATGTGTTACCATTTCCGACATCGCATCACAAGAGTGGAGGGGTATGGAGCAACTTCAGATGATTCCCCTGGGCGGCCTGGGGGAAGTGGGCAAGAACATGATGGCCCTGGAATACGGGCGCAACATCCTGATCATCGACTGCGGGATCATGTTTCCCGAGAGCGATATGCCGGGGGTGGACTACATCATCCCGGACTATCACTACCTGCGGGGCAAGGAGGATCGCATCCGCGGGATGGTGATCACGCACGGGCACGAGGACCACATCGGGGCGCTACCGCACTTTCTGCAGGAGTTCAGCACGACGATCTACGCGACGAAGCTGACGCGGGGCTTGATTGAGGTCAAGCTGAATCGGGCACAGCAGAAGCAGGCGAAGCTGGAGACGATGACGCCGGGCGATACGCTGCATCTGGGGCCCTTCACGGTGGAGCCCTACCACGTCTGCCATAGCATCCCCGACACGGTCGGCCTCGGGATCACGACGCCGGTAGGTCTGATCGTCCACAGCGGCGACTTCAAGTTCGACCATACGCCGGTCGACAACTGGCCCACCGATATCGCCAAGCTCGCCGAGTTCGGGCAGCGTGGCGTGCTGGCCCTGCTTGCCGACAGCACCAACGCCGATCACCCGGGACGCACGCTCTCGGAGCAATCGCTGAACACGACGCTCGCTGACGTCTTCCGACCTGCCAAGGGACGCGTGATCGTCGCCACGTTTGCGTCCCTGATCTCGCGTATCCAGCAGGTGATGGAGGTGGCGGAGAGCTTGGGGCGTAAGGTGGCGATCGCCGGGACCAGCATGGCCAAGAACGTGCGGATGGCACGCCAGCTCGGCTACCTCAATGTGCCCGACGACCTGATCTTGAGTCTGCAAGAGGTGAACCGGCTGCCCCCCGACCAGGTCACGATCATCGCGACAGGGGCCCAGGGCGAGCCGCGCTCGATCATGGGACGATTGGCCACCGGGCGGCACTCGTCACTGCGGATCATCCCGGGCGATACGGTGGTGCTCTCGTCGCACACGATTCCCGGCAATGAGGAGACGGTCCATCGCGTGATCAACCGCCTCTTCCAGAAGGGCGCGAACGTGGTCTATCATCCGGTGGCGCCGGTCCACGTCTCGGGCCACGCCAGCCAGGAGGAGCAGAAGTTCCTGATCAGCGTGCTGAGACCGAAGTGCTTCGTGCCCATTCACGGCGAGCTTCGTCACCTGAAGCTGCACGCCGCCTTGGCCGAGGAGGTAGGCGTGCTGCGGGAGAACATCGCCGTGGTGGAGAACGGCTACGTCATCCGATTCACCGACGAGGGTGTTGAGGTTGGGGAGCGGATACCCGGTGGCTATATCTTCGTTGACGGCAACTGGGTGGGCGATGCCGTCAGCCCTGACCTGATCCGGCAACGTGAGGATCTGGCCCAGTCAGGCGTCTGTTCAATCGCCCTCGCCTACGATGAGAAGAGCGGAAAGCTCGTCGGGAAGCCGCAGATCACGGCTCGTGCGATGGCGTCGGCTGAAGCGCTTGCCGCGGTGCTCTCGGCGTCGACGGAGATCGTCAAGGGGGTGATGCGCGGCATCAGTGCCAACACACCCTCAGCGACCGTGCAGCGAGCGGTGGAGAAGAGCGTATCGGATTTCTTCTACCGCGAGACGCGCAATCGTCCCGAGGTCATTGTGCAGGTCATCCCTGCCGCCTGATCCGGGCAAGCGACGCCGGCGTACGCGTCGCAACGGCGCCACGTGGGCCCGGTGATGTAGATGGCACACATTCTGATCGCCTATAAGCAGTTCCCCGCCCCCTCGGTCGGTCACGCCGGGGGGGAATCGCTTTTCCGCCTCATGGCAGCGCTCCACGCGCGGGGTCACCGGCTCACGCTGGTGGCACGCATCGCCGACGATGAGCAGCACCATCTCCCTGACGTCGCGGCGATCTGTGAACGCATCGACACGGTCCCACATCATCGCAGCCGATCCGGCCCCCGCCTTGTGGCCTATCTACGCAGCTACTGGGCGTTGCGAGAGGCCATCCGCCGGGCGCTGCGCGAGGTGCAGCCGGACCTCATGCACGTCGAGACGACGCAGACGGCGCTTGCCGCTTTGGGCCTCGAGCGTCCGCCCGCCAGCTACCGCACCCAGGACGTCAACTGGTTTCTCCTGGATCAGCGGTTGGCGCGCGCTGTAGGGCCGCGACGGCTCGTCACGCTCGTCCAGCGGGCGCTCTTCCACCTGCTCGAGCCGTGGCTCTGCCGGCGCTATGACCTGATGCTGGCGATCTCGGAGGGGGATATGCGGCTCCTGAGGCCCCGTTGCGATCCCGAGACGCTTCTGATGGTCCCGTTGACGCCGGCGGTGGTTGCGGACGCTGATGTCGCGCCTGCTGTGGGCGGGGCATCCAACTTACTCTTCGTGGGGGCGATGGGGCGTGATCACAACCAGGAGGGGATCACCTGGTTCCTCGATCACGTCTGGGATCTGGTGCTCACCCGGTGTCCGGAAGCCCGGTTGCTCATCGTGGGCGGAGATCCGCCCGAGGCGTTGAAGGCCCGCGCGGACGGCGAACGGGTGGTGGTCACCGGATTCGTCCCTGATCTGGCGCCCTGGTACCGGTCGGCGGCGGTCTTCATCTCGCCTCTGCTGGTGGCGGGGGGGCTACTGCAGAAGGTCGTCGATGCGATGGCGATGGGCGTGCCCGTCGTCGCCACAAGCGTCAGTAATCACGGCGTCGGTGCGGTGTCCGGCGTGCAGCTCCTGACGGCTGACGGGCCGACATCCTTCGCCGACAGCGTCGTCCGCCTGCTCCAGGACCCCCAAGGCCGTGCCGAGATGGGTGCTGCGGCGCGGGCCTTTGTCACCGAGCACTACGATCTGGCCTCGGCGGTCGATCGTTGGGAGGCGGCGCTGCTCGCCCTGTTGGCTGTCTGACCCGAGTTGGCGTGGTATAATGACGCCCGTGCTGCCCCGAAGAGGCGACCATGGACACGGGAGATAGGGTGACAAAACAGCGATCCTTGATGAGATCATCACGAGCGCCGATCTTGCTGACCGGCCTTCTCATTGCTTTGCTTGTCGCGATCATCGCGGGTGTCGCCCTCTTCGCGCTTCAGTGGCTGCGAGGTAGCCTGGCAACCCCCGGCATCACGCCCGGCTTGCCCGGCAGCACCGAGCCCAGCGAGAACGTCACCTACGGCTTCGGGCAGCTCCTGCCGACCTGGAGTGGGCGCGATCGGGTGACGGTCTTGCTGTTGGGTGTGGATGAACGCGCGCAGGAGAGTGGCCCCTGGCGTACCGACACGATCATGCTGCTCACGCTCGATCCGACCTCGCGCCAGGCCGGTGTGCTCTCGATTCCCCGTGATCTGTGGGTGCCGATCCCCGGTCATCGTGACGGTCGCATCAACACCGCACACTTCCTCGGTGAGGCCTACAACCATCCCGGCGATGGGCCGGGCCTCGCGATCGAGACGGTCGAGTACAACCTCGGTGTCCCGATCGACTACTACGTGCGCGTCAATTTCCAGGCCTTCGTCTCGCTCGTGGATCAGATCGGCGGGATCGACGTCTACGTTGAGGAGACGATCAACGATCCGCTCTATCCGGACCACGCCTACGGCTATGACCCTCTGTACATCGAGGCGGGCTGGCATCACCTCAACGGCGAGATGGCCCTCAAGTACGCGCGCACGCGCCACGGGAGCAGCGATTTCGATCGGGCGCGGCGCCAGCAGCAGGTGATGCTGGCGATTTTGGAACGGGTGACGGCCTACGAGCTGCTGCCGCAGCTGGCCCGCACCGCGCCCCAGCTCTACGAGACGCTGCAGGCTTCGGTGACCACCGACCTCGCGCTGGATCAGATCCTGGCGCTAGCGAACCTCGCGATCACGGTCCCGAAAGAGGAGATCCGCATGGCTGTGATCGACCAGACCTGTACCCAGCCGTGGGTGACGCCGGATGGCGCTCAGGTGTTGGTGCCGCTGCGCGACCGGATGCGTGAGGTGCGGGACTACGTGTTCACCACGGTGCCTGTCGTCGTGGAGGCGGAGGAGATGCCGACGTTAGTGATTCCGACGCCGACGCCCGAAGTCGCGACGGTTGCCGTGCTCAACGGGACGACGCGCGCCGGGCTCGCCGGCTCGACCGCCGATCTGCTCAGTGCAGGTGGCTTCGATGTCGCCTACATCGGCAATGCCGACCGTCAGGACTACAGCGTCACGCAGGTGATCCAGAATCGCCCCAAGCCCGCGACGGTTGCCAGGCTGCTCGAGATGCTCGACCTGTCTCCATCGAGCGTGATGCAAGGAGAGCCGTCCGACGGGGCGCAGGACATTGTGGTCGTGTTGGGTCAGGATTATCAGGCACCCGCGAACTAGGGTCGGGTGAGGGATGACGTCGGTGAAAGGTGATGCGATGGGCGAAAGTGCCGGGATGGGCGTTCGGCAGTCCCCAGTCCCCTACGCGACCTTGATGCGCATTGGGCTGGTCCTCATCTACGTCATTGTGACGGCGGCATCCGGCTTCGTGGTCCATAGCTGGATGCGCGATCAGGTGAGTCGTTCCGACATCCTGCCCGATTTCACCATCAGCAGGTCCTCCGAGGAGGAGAGCCCCAACGTGGAGCGGGTCGAGGGGCAGGCCCTGCCCGTGTGGAAGGGCACCGATCGCGTCACCGTGTTGGTGCTGGGGATCGACGAGCGCGAGCAAGAGGACGATGTCTGGCGCACCGATACGATGATCCTGGCGACGCTGGACCCGGTGGCGATGCGGGCCGGGGTGCTCTCGATCCCGCGTGACCTCTGGGTCTCGATACCGGGTTACACCGAGAACCGCATCAATGTCGCACACGCGCTGGGCGACGCCTATGGGCATCCCGGCGGGGGACCGGCCCTCTCCGTGGAGACGGTTCAGTACAACCTGGGCGTTGAGATCGACTACTACGTCCGTCTGAACTTCCAGGCGTTTATCGATATGGTGGACCTCATCGGCGGCATCACCATCGACGTGCCCGAGCGGATCTACGATCACTGCTACCCGACGCCGGACTACGGTTGCGAGGAGCTGACCATCGAGGCCGGCGAGCAGCACTTCTTCGGCGATATGGCGCTCAAGTACGCGCGGGTCCGTCGCACGGCGGGGGGCGACTTCGACCGGGCGCGGCGTCAGCAGCAGGTCATCGACGCCGTCCTGGATCGGGTGACCGACCAGAGGCTGCTGCCGCAGCTTGCCGCCCGCGCACCCGAGATCTGGCAGATCGTCGAGGGCTCGATGAAGGTGGACCCCAATCTGCAGCTTGATGAGATCATCGCGCTTGCCGACCTCGGCACCAAGGTAGCTGCGGAGGACCGGCACTTCTTCGCGATTGATGAGACCTGTACGCTCTTCGCTGAGACGCCCGATAACGCGCAGATCCTCATCCCCTTGCGCGATCGCATCCGCGAGGTGCGCGACGAGTTCCTGGGATTGACGTTGGCCAACGGTAGTGACCCAACTGTGGAGGAGGTCGCGACGATCGCGGTATTGAACGGTACCACGGTGCCCGGCTTGGCCTTGATGACCTTCGACTACCTCGAGGCCCATGGGGTCAAGGTCGCTCACTACGACAACGCTGACCGCCAGGACTACGACACGTCACTCGTTATCCTCAACCGTGACCGTCCGACGACGGCGCAGCAGCTGGTGACGGTGCTGGGGCTGCAGCAGTCGGCGGTGGTCCATGGCGCTAACCCCACGGCGGACTACGACGTGGTGGTGCTGCTGGGCGCCGACTACGCGGAGCTGCTAGGCCCGAACGGCGGTACGGTCGACTGACGTCAGGAGGTCGGCTCGGCCTGGCTGAGCGGCTTCATGATGATGTAGTCAAAGCCGTTCATCGGGATGTGCTCGACCAGTCCATAGTGTTGCCCGATCGCGGTCAGCACGGGGGGTGGATAGAACTGGGCGCGCATGATGATCAGGCCGAAGGCCTGCTCGCGGATCATTGCCTCGAGTTCAGTCGTGTCCAGCAGCCCCGCGTTGTAGAGGTTGAGCAGCTGGGTGGGGTTGGTGACGACGGGCTTGTCGGCCAACATCGTGAAGGCGGCCTCCTCACTTAGGACGGGCAGATCGGTGCCCCTCACGTGCGCCATGATCCGCTCTCCCCCTTCGTAGTCACGCGGCAGCATCAAGTGACCGACCTGCGTGTAGCCTACGACATCGTAGTAGGGATAATCCGCGTAGGCCGAGCGGCCCGCGACGCCGAGAAGGCGCGCCACGGGACCCCAGATCGGCCCCTCGGTCGGTAAGTGAACCATCCGGGTCGCTTGGGCCATCAGGAGCAGCGGTACGGCAGCCGCGGCAGCCGTCCGCCACGATAACGAGCGCTCAGCTGACCACGCCCGCAGCTTCCCGAGGGCGAATCCCGCCAGGATGATCGCCGCCGCCACCGAGGTCACCCAATAGGCCTCGCCCGCACCCCACTTGCCCGACATCGCTCCTGTGCCCAACGAGGCGACGAACCACAGGCTGTAGACCGAGAGGCGCTCCCGATAGGTCTCGTAGAGCACCATCGCGAGGGCGGGCACGATGAAGAGCGGATGCACTCTCAACCAGGTGCGGGTCAGCCCGATGAGCTGCGGCAGCAGGAACTCGTTGACGTTGGCCGAGATGGTGTTGATCCACCAGTAGCCGTCGGTGGCCCAGTTGATGAGCAGGAAGACGGCGCCGAACGCTAGGCCGAAGAGTGCCGCGAGCATCATGGCGCGGGCCGGCTTCTTGAGGAAGAGGTAGAAGAAGACCGCTGCCGCGGTGAAGACCGCAAGCTGCTTGGCGTAGCCGGCAAGAAAGAGAAAGATCAGACCCAGCATCAGGTTGCGCCTGCCGTGCCGGGGATCGGCGCTTGCCGCGATGAAGTAGACGCAGAGCACCTCCAAGAAGACCATCGTCAGATGCTGGCGGCACAGGGGGCCGACGTGATAGACGAAGGGAGAGGCCAGATAGGCAAGCCCGGCGACGGCAGGCAGGAAGGCGCCGCCGGTGCGACGATGCACCGTGAGCCCGATCATCGCAGCGGTCAGGAGCGTGATGGTGAAGGAGAGGACGCGTCCCGAGAGCAGCGTTTGGCCGAAGAGCGGGAAGAGCAGCACGTTCAGCAGGTGGAAGACGGGCGGGTAGTTCGAGGCGTAGAAGGGAAAGGTGCTGCTATCACGGTAGGGCCACTCGCCCCGGCTGTGGAGCACGGCGTCGTAGAGCTCGAAGCTCTCGCCCTGGTCGTAGTCGTAAGGCCACCTGAAGAGGTCGACGGCGTAGGTGATATAGACGGCGAAGTAGGCCAGGAAGATGATCAGGGTCAGGGCACAGAGACCCCCGATGGCCCAACGCCATCCCTCCGGCAGTCCCGAGATCAAGCCTCCGGCTCGCTCGGCGGGCTCAGCGTCACGTGTCGCCGGTTGATCCCCGAGGGGTAGGAGTCCTACCCCGACCAGCGCGACGCCCACGCCGCCCGCGAGCATCGCAGCCTCCAGCGGCCCGATGCCGCTCCAAGCTCCGCCTCCCAGCCGACCGATGATCAGCAAGGCGAGGTCACCACCAAGTCCAAGCGCGATAAGCAGCCGGCCGAGTTGTCGTTTTGTCATGGGGCGGATTATAGTGGTCGACCCTCGCTTGGCAACTGGTGTGGGTCACCTATCTCAGGGTGACCAAGGGCCTGGCTGGGCGCGCAATTGGCCCTCCGGCCGGGGCTGCGTATAATGCTGGACGAGCGCATCTCTGGGCCTGAGGAGGACACCGCGTGATCAACCTGATCTGGGTCGTGGATAACATCGCCGAGCCGCCGCTGCACGCCGAGCACGGTTTGGCTGTCTGGATCGAGGCCCCCTCGGGCAACGTCCTGCTCGACACGGGGGCCTCGGGCGAGGTGCTGCTGCACAACCTGGCTCTACTGGGCCTTGACCCGGCGAGGCTGGATGCCGTCGTGCTGAGCCATGCCCACGATGATCATACCGGAGGTCTGGGGGCTCTCTTGCCCCGGTTGCGACCGCGGATCCCGCTTCACGCGCATACCACCCTCTTCCGCCCACGCTTCTCGCGGAAGTCCGGCGCGATGCAGTCACGGGGCATGCCGCTCACGGAGGCTGAAGTGGCTCAGTACGTCGACCTGCGGCTGACCGACGAGCCCACCGAGGTGCTGCCGGAGGTCCTGACGACCGGTCAGATCCGCGTGCGGCATGAGCCGGAGGGCAGGAGCCCACATCACTTCATCCGCGAGCAGGCGGACTATGTGGCCGATCCCTATACCGATGATCTCTCCCTGGTGCTGCGCGTGGGGACGGATCGTTCCTTCCTGCTGTGCGGCTGCTGCCACGCAGGGCTGCTCAACACGCTGCACGCGGTGCGCGAGCTGGGGCGTGATCGTCTGGTCGGTGTGGGAGGCGGCGTACACCTGACGGGTGCTGCACCGGAGCTTGTGCGGCGGACCGCCACGACGCTGTGCTCGATGGAGGGATTGGAGCAGCTCTGGCTGAGCCACTGCTCGGGAGAGGCCTTCCTGGACACGCTATCGGTGGACAGCGGCGCGGTGGCTTTACGCCGTGGTGCTGCGGGTCAACGCCTGGCTCCGGCGTAGCGAGACTTGATGGCGCCGGTCTGTTTCGGCGGTGACAGGACGTTCGAGTCTGGTATAATCACATGGGGGTGATGATGAGCACACAGATGACATTGCGTGAGCGCATTCTACTGAGACTGGTCGAGGTCATTGACCCGGAGACGGGGGTGGATGTCCTGCGGATGCGCCTGGTCGAGGACCTGGATGTCGACGAGGCGCATGGTGTCGTCTCCTACTGCTTTCGCCCCTCCTCGCCCCTCTGCCCACTCGCGCACAGCCTGGTCATGGACATCAAACGCGCGGTCGCGAGCGTGCCCGGCGTGACCTCACAGGAGATCGAGGTCGCCGGCTACGTCAGGGCAGTGGAACTCACCGAGATGATCAACCGCGCGAGCGTCTGACGGTATCGAACGAAACCCATAGCAACGGAGAGAGTTGAATGGCGATTTACGAGTATCAGTGTGAGGATTGCGGCATTGCGTTTCAGGCACGACGGGCGATGAGTGATGCAGATGCGCCGATCGCATGCCCAGATTGTGGTGGATTCCACGCCAAGCGTGGCCTCTCGATGTTCTTCTCCTCGCGGGCGGGCAATGGCGGCAGCGCCGGCACCAGCACCAGTGCGAGCGGCTGTGCGTCGTGCAGCAGCCATTCATGTGCCACCTGCGGCGGACACTGACCCTACACGATCCGATGAAGCCGATTTACCCGGCGGCGCGCTACGTCAACGCCGTCGTCCTGTTCACGACCACCTCATCCAGTCCAGGAGCAGACCATGACGTCTTCCTACATCATCGCCGTTGACCTCGGTGGAACACAGATCCGCGCTGCTCGCCTGACCGAGGCACATGAGCTTGAGGCGCGTGTCGCACTGGACACCGGCGCGCAGGACGGCTTCGAGCCGGTCTTCAGCCGGCTGGTGTCCGCTGTGCGTCAGGTGTGGCCGACCGCGGAGGAGGGCTCGGTGTCCGCCGTCGGCGTAGGTGTACCGGGGCCGATCAACTTCAAGCGGGGGTTGCTGCGCTTTGCGCCCAACCTGCCGGGTTGGGAGAACCTCCCGCTGCGGCAGATGCTGAGAGATGAGCTCGGCGTGCCGGTCTACGTGGGGAACGATGCGGATGTGGCGGCGCTGGCGGAGCATCGCTTCGGCGCCGGGCAGGGTGTATCGGATATGGTGTACTTGACGATCAGCACCGGCATCGGCGGGGGCATGATCGTCAACAACCGTCTGTTCACCGGCGGCAACGGGCTCGGGGGCGAGGTGGGCCATATGGCGATCGATCCCCGCGGTCCGCG
>JAXGUU010000136.1:0-10033 GCA_040774145.1 Anaerolineae bacterium | reverse complement strand
TGCGCGATCACCCATTCAATCGCGACCGCGATCGCCGCATTCTCGAGGCGCTCTTCCACGCTGACGATGCCAGGGCTCTGATGCTGATGGGCCTGCTCCAGCGCACGGCGCACCTCTTCAGCCTGCTCTACTCGTGCTCGGGCGATGATCTGGAGCTCTCGGGCTCGCGCTGGATGCTGCTGTTGCGCCTATACATGGAGGAGCAGCACGGCAACACCGCCAGCCTGACGCCAACGACGCTGAGCCACATGCGGCGGCTGAGTAGGAACGCCATCAGCTCGTTGTTGCGCGGGCTGGAGGCCCAGGGCCTCATTGAGCGGATGGTCGATCCCGATGACTTGCGCGCGTTTCGCATTCATCTCACGCATGCGGGCCGCGCTTACGTGCAGGAAAGCGCTCCAGCCCGCCTGGAAAGCCTCCGGGACCTCCTCTCCGGGATCAAACCCCAGGAGCAGGCGCATCTCGTCGCCCTGCTCGAGAAACTTCACCAGTCGCTGCTGGCGCAGATCGGTTCCGAAGGCGACGGCGTCGCCCCGGCCGCTGCACCTCAGGATGCCTCATAACAGGAGTACGTCTTCATGCTTCGATTGACCAGGTTTCTGAAACCCTACCTATTGATGGTCCTACTGGCGATTGTCCTGCTCTTCCTGCAGGCCAATGCCGACCTGGCGCTGCCCGACTATCTGTCGCGCATCGTCAACGTGGGCATCCAGCAGGGCGGCGTGGAGAGCGCGGTACCACCCGCGATCCGCGCCAGCCGCCTGGACCAGGTGACCACTTTCCTCACCGACGAGGAGGCCGCGCGCGTGAGGGCGGCGTACGTCCTCGTCGACGCTGGTTCGCCCGACTATGCGGATACGCTGGAGGCGATCCCCGGCGTCGCGGAGGGGCCTGTCTATGTGCTCAGCGAGGCTGTCTCGGCCGATGCCGACGAGATGGCGTGGCTCGAGCCGGTGCTGGCGCGGGCCCTCGTCGCTGTGACCGGCGTGGAGCGGCTGATGGCGGACCCTGCAGCCGCGGCGCAGGCGGCGGCTGCTACCGGGATGGACCTGACGGCGCTTCCCGAGGGCGCCGACCCGTTCGCCGTGATCCGCAGCCTGCCCGCTGACCAGCGCGCGCAGCTCACTGGCATGCTGCAGACGCGGTTCGCCGCTCTCGGCGAGAGCGCCGTGACCCAGGCCGCGATCAGCGCCGTCAGAGCCGAGAGCGAGGTCCTGGGGATGGACGCGGGCAGGACCCAGATGCGCTACATATTGCGGACCGGGCTGTGGATGCTGCTGCTGTCGCTGGGAGAGGTGGCTGCGGCGGTCGCCGTAGGCTTCCTGTCGGCCAGGACGGCTGCAGGCCTGGCCCGCGATCTGCGCCACGCCGTCTTCGCGAAAGTGGAAAGTTTCGCCGCCGCTGAATTCGAACGCTTCTCGACCGCGTCGCTCATCACGCGCACGACCAACGATGTGAACCAGGTGCAGATGGTCGTCATGTTGGTGATGCGTATGGTCGTCTTCGCGCCGGTGATGGGGGTGGGGGGCATCCTTCACGCTATCGACAAGGGGCCGGGGATGGCCTGGGTTATCGCCGTGGGTGTGGGGGCGCTGTTGAGCCTCGTCGTCGTCGTCTTCGTCCTGGCGGTGCCCAAGTTCAGGGTGATGCAGCAGTTGATCGACCGCCTCAGCCTGGTGATGCGCGAGGCCCTTTCGGGCATGATGGTCGTGCGCGCGTTCAATATGCAGGCCTTCGAGGAGCAGCGCTTCGACCGGGCGAACCGCGAGCTGACCGATACCAACCTGTTCGTGAACCGCGTGATGTCGGCGATGTTCCCCGCCATGACGCTGATCATGAACGGGCTGTCGCTTATGATCATCTGGCTGGGTGCCCACGAGGTGGCCCAGGCGCAGATGCAGGTGGGCGACGTGATGGCTTTCATGCAGTATGCGATGCAGATCGTATTCTCGTTCCTGATGATCTCAATGGTGTTCATCTTCCTGCCGCGGGCTGCGGTCTCGGGCACGCGCATCGCCGAGGTGCTGGAGACCGAGCCCTCGATCCGCGATCCCCGGCAGCCGCGCGCCTTCCCGGAACCGTTCAGGGGCCTGGTAGAGTTCCGCAACGTGTCGTTCCGCTATCCCGATGCTGATGAGGACGTGCTGTGCAACATCAGCTTTACGGCCCGTCCGGGCCAGACGACGGGCTTCATCGGCTCTACCGGCTCGGGAAAATCGACGGTGGTCAACCTGATTCCGCGCTTTTACGACGTCACGGAGGGTCAGATCATGATCGATGGCATCGACGTCCGCGAGGTCGCGCAGCACGACCTGCGCCAGCGCATCGGCTACATTCCGCAGAAGAGCACGCTCTTCTCCGGTACGATCGAGAGCAACCTGCGCTATGCCGATGAGCACGCGAGCGACGAGGTGTTGCGCGAGGCGACGGAGATCGCCCAGGTGGCCGAGTTCGTCGACGCGAGCCCCGATGGGTTGGCGACGCCCATCGCGCAGGGCGGCACCAACGTTTCGGGCGGGCAGAAGCAGCGGCTGGCGATCGCGCGCGCCCTGGTCAAGCGGGCGCCCATCTACATCTTCGACGACAGCTTCTCGGCATTGGACTTCAAGACCGATGCCGCATTGCGGCGGGCGCTCAGCGAGAACACGGCGGAGAGCGCGCTTCTGATCGTGACCCAGCGCGTGCCGGCTGTGATTCACGCCGACCAGATCGTCGTGCTGGAGAAGGGGCGCGTGGTGGGCATCGGGACCCACGCGGAGCTACTGGAGACCTGCGACACCTACCGCGAGATCGCGGAGTCGCAGTTGAGCGCGGAGGAGTTGGCATGACCGCACGAATCAATCCACAGAATGGGCAGGCTTCACGCGAGCGGGAAGCACAGGCTGGCCCCCCCGTCGGTCCAGCCCGCCGCGGGGGTCCGGTCGGCGGCGGTGCCCGGGTTCGTATGATGATGGGGCCTGGCGCCAAGGCGCGCGACTTCCGGGGCTCGATGGCCAGGCTGTTCCAGACTCTGAAGCCCTATCGGCTGGCCTTCATCATCGTCGGGATCTTCGCCATCGCGTCGACCGTGTTCAACATCGTGGGACCGAAGATGCTGGGCCGCGCCACGACGACGCTCTTCGAGGGCGTCATCGCCCAGATTGCGGGCACGGGCAGTATCGACTTCGAGGCCATCGGCGAGATCCTGCTCACGATGGCGGTGCTCTATCTCATGTCTAGCGCCTTCGGCTACATCCAGGGTTGGGTGATGTCCGGTGTGTCGGCCCGGCTCACCTACCAGTTCCGCAAGGACATCTCCGAGAAGCTCAACCGGCTGCCCCTGAGTTACTTCGACCGCACCAGCCACGGCGATGTACTGTCGCGCGTGACGAACGACGTGGACGTCGTCAGCCACACGCTCAACCAGAGCCTCACCCATATCGTCACCTCGACGATCACGGTCCTCGGCGTGTTGGTGATGATGCTGTCGATCAGTTGGCAGATGACGCTGGTGTCGCTGTTCGTCATTCCTCTCTCGCTCGTCTTCACCCAACAGGTCGTGAGGCGCTCTCAAAAGTACTTCGTCCAGCAGCAGGAGACGCTGGGTCATATGAACGGGCACGTCGAGGAGATGTACGGCGGCCACCTCGAGGTCAAGGCCTTCAATGGCGAGGCGCGCAGTGTGGCGACCTTCGACTGGTTCAACGGTGCGCTCCATAGCTCGGCGTGGAAGTCACAGTTCCTCTCGGGACTGATGATGCCGGTGATGAGGTTCATCGGCAACCTCGGATACGTGGCGATGGCCGTGTTGGGCGGATCGCTGGCCGTCCGGAAGCTGATCACGGTCGGCGATATCCAGGCCTTCCTGCAGTACGTGCGCAACTTCACCCAGCCGATCGCGCAACTGGCCAACATCTCCAACACGCTGCAGCAGACGGCTGCGGCCGCGGAGCGCGTCTTCGACTTCCTCGCCGAGCCCGAAGAGGTGCCCGATCCTGCGGACCCCGTGCACCTCTCCGAGGTCGCCGGCCAGGTCGACTTCGACCACGTGCGCTTTGGCTACACGGCCGACAAGGTCGTGATCCGCGACTTCACGGCGAGCATCCGGCCTGGTCAGCGTATCGCGATCGTGGGGCCGACCGGGGCGGGCAAGACGACGATGGTCAAGCTTCTGATGCGCTTCTACGACGTGCAGGAGGGGGCCATTCGCGTCGATGGCCACGACGTCCGCGAGTTCGCGCGCGGCGACCTCCGCTGCATGTTCGGGATGGTGCTGCAGGACACGTGGCTCTACAGTGGCTCGGTGATGGAAAACATCCGCTACGGCAGGCCCGACGCGACCGACGACGAGGTCTATGCCGCAGCGCAGGCGGCCCACGTCGATCACTTCGTACACACGCTGCCCGGTGGGTATGCGATGGAGCTCAACGAGGAGGCCACCAATGTCTCGCAGGGGCAGAAGCAGCTCCTGACGATCGCGCGAGCGGTGCTCGCCGACCCGCAGATCCTGATTCTCGACGAGGCGACCAGCTCCGTCGACACGCGCACCGAGGTGCTCATTCAGCGGGCGATGGACCGGCTGATGCACGGGCGCACGAGCTTCATCATCGCGCACCGGCTGTCGACCATCCGCGACGCGGACCTGATCCTCGTCATGCGCGACGGCGACATCGTCGAGCAAGGCACCCACGCCGGCCTGCTGGCGCAAGGCGGCTTCTACGCCGAGCTCTACAACAGCCAATTCGAGCGCGCCGGCGTCGCCTGACGCCGCAGCAGGCCAGCGCAGAGCAGACCCCCTTTTGTGTTTCCCCCCAGCCGTCGGACCGGCTGGGGGGAAAGCAGAATCTGCTCCCTCCCTCCGGCGTCCGCGCCGGGGGGAGGGTTGGGGAGAGGGGTCTGACGGCCTGGGAGACGCAGGCTCTACTTGCGCGGCAGCGTCAGCGTGAAGCGGCTGCCCTCGCCTTCAGCGCTCTCGAGGGAGACGGATCCCCCGTGCGCTTCAGCCACGGCGCGAACGATGGCCAGGCCAAGGCCACTGCCCTCGGTCTGGCCCGAAGCAACCGATCCCCTGTAGAAGCGGTCGAAGACGTGGGCTTGCTCGGCGGCAGGAATGCCAGGCCCCGTGTCCCGAACCCAGAACCGCACGTTCTCCGCGTCACCCTCCGAGCCTATCTCCACAGTGCCCCCGGGCGGTGTGAACTTCACTGCGTTGTCCAGCAGGTTCGACAGGGCGAGCGCCACGCGCGCCCTGTCGCAGACGAGGTCGAGGTCTGGATCGGGCAATGTGATCGTGAAGCCCAGACCCTTGCCGCGGGCTGCCATCCGGAAGGGACCGGCGGTTCCCTCGAGTAGCGATGCGGCAATGCACTGGGTCAGCTCCAGTGCGGCTAGACCGGCATCGAGTCGTGTGAGATCCAGCAGGTGGCCCGTGATCCAGCTTAGCCGCTCGATCTGTTCCGCGCTTTCGGTGAGAAACTCCATCCGGGACCCTTGTCCGGTGCGCGCGTCATCCTGAAGCAGCTCGTTGAAGGTTCGCAGCGCCGTGATCGGCGTGCGCAGCTCGTGGGAGGCGTCCGCCACGAAACGGCGCAGGGCATCGCGCTCGGCCTTGAGCGCCGTGAAGCTTGACTGCACCTGGTCCGCCATGCGGTTGAACTGGCGACTGAGCTGCCCTGCCTCGTCCCGACCGCCCTCGGGCGCTCGTGCAGAGAGATCGCCCTCGGCCATGCGATCCGCAGCAGCTGCCAACTCGCGCAGCGGTGCCGCGATCCTTCCGCTCACCCAGAGGCCTGCAACGGCAGCCACAAGCAGGGCCCCAGCGGACGCCATAAGCAGGGCGCGCCCCGCTGTGCCGAGAGCTGCCCGGCTTGTGGTCGCGCGCTGGCTGACCTCGACATAGCCGCTGGGTTCGTCCTCATCTCCGATGGGCACGGTGACCATACGGCCTGCGCCCCCTGTCGTGGTCTCATCGGGCGCTCCTGCGACGTCCGGGGTCATAGCGTCGCGCTCTGGACGGCCCGCAAGCTCGACCAGATAGTTCTCGTCGACCACGAACCGTCCGCCCCAGATCTGCTCCGCGCGCCGCACCACAACCACAGAAGGCGTATCGGCGGGCTGGCGCCTCCGGGTAAACGCGCCGAGCTCTGCCTCGTCGCGCCCGCCGGGGAATAGGAATCGTGGGAAGTCCTGCAGGCCGGGGCTTGCGGTCGATGCGCCCGGGACGGGCGCTGTGGGAATCCACAGGTAGGCGGACGCGGCGCCTGCCTGCGCCGAGGTGACCAGAGCCTCGCGCTGCGGGTCCAGGATCCTGATCCTGACGTTGCCCAGAAAGGCGGCGGCGCGAACGAGGTTGCCCAGACCCTCCCGATCCAGGGCGGGCTCGACCAGGGGAAGTGCCTGTCGCGCAAGCCCTTCGGCCGTGGTCGTCAGATAGGCAAGCTCCTGCTGCCGGATCGAGCGCTGCAGCAGGGACAGCGCGAGTACGCTCACCACGCCTGCCGTCAGGAGGGTGATCAAGAGATAGCACGTGACGAGCCGCCACCGGATCGACGTGCGCATGAACCTCGCCTATAGATCCTCGGCGTTACCACGCCTGTCCTGGAACGGCGGGCGGAACTCCCAGCCATCGGTGCCGTGTCCCAAGCGCCGAATCTGGAGAAGCAGAACGCCCAGGTAGGCGCGCTCCGCGTCGTCCGGATGCTCACCGAGCGTGACCACGACCTCGTGTTCCTCCTCATCGCCGCGAGGATCAACGGTAAGCGTCAGGCGATCCCCCGGCTTGTGCTCGGCGATTGCCTCTGTCACCTCGCGCGGCGTTGTGACGGGGCTACCGTCGACGGCTGTGATCCGGTCGCCCTCGCGCAGTCCTGCTTGCTCGGCGGGGCTGTCGTCGGCCACCCGCTGGATGATGGCGCCACCCATCAGGCGCTCAAAGGGCGTCTCGGGTAAGCCTTCTCCCGGGAACCAATCGAACGGCCCTTGCCGATCGCCGAACGGCTTGCCCAGCCCCAGGCGATATCTGACGCCGAGGTAGGCCCGATCGCTGTCGTCGGGATGGCGGCCCAGTTCGACCTCGAGCGTCAGCGTCTCTGCCTCGTTCCCGTCGTCGCCGGGCCGCATCACCTCGAGTGCGACCCGCTCGCCAGGTTCGCGGGCACTGATGACACCGGCCAGGCCGTCCTTGGGTGTCAGCGCTACGCCGTCCACGGCTGTGATGACATCGCCCTCCTGAATGCCAGCATCGTCGGCAGGGCTTCCGGGTGTCACCGATACGACCACGGCACCGAGTGGGACTGGCGGCACGACGATTCGCGAGGCGCCCGGACAGGGGGCGGCCACACAGGGCGTGATGCCAAGGGTGGCTTTGCCATCTTCCTCGGCCAGGGTGACGGTTACGTTGCGCTCATCGTCGCCATGTTGGAACGTCACCCGCACGGCGTCGCCGGGCGAGGCGTCTGCGAGGACCTGCGCGAGGTCAGCGAGGGAGTCAACGGATCGTCCGTCGAGCTCCAGCAAGATGTCGCCGCGGGCGATGCCGGCGGCAGCCGCCGGGCCACCGGCGTCGACGCTCGCGATGACGAGCCCTGCTTCACTGGTAGCTTCCCGCTCGGCGAGGGTCAACCTTCGTGAAGCGGTGTCCAAAATCCGGGCTACAGCACTCGATGCCTGCCCACGGGCGAGCGCGATGGCGAGCCCCCCTCCGACAAGTGCCTCCGCGGCCAACAGGGCCATCGCGATGACGAGGCCCCCGATGATGATCCAGGTGCGCCTATGCATAGTCACAACCTCCTCCTGCAAAGATGCATGTCTCACAGAGCCATCTTAGCAGCAGCACGTTGGGACCGTGTTGGGGAAGTGTGAAGGTTTCGCAACATACCTACATCATGGCTCGAGCTTGTACCCGGCGCCCCGCACCGTCACGATCCAATGGGGATCGGTGGGGTCGTCGCCCAGCTTCCGACGGAGGTGGCTGACGTGGGCATCCACGGTGCGGTCGCTGCCCACGTCGTCGGTATAGCCCCAGACGGCCTCGATCAATTGTTCGCGGCTGATGGGGCGACCAGCGTGTAGGGCCAGTACGCGCAGAAGGCGGAACTCGATGGGGGTTAGGTCGATCGGCTGTCCCTTGCGCCGGACCTGCATTCGATCGAGGTCCAACTCCAGCTCTCCGAGCCGCAGGAGAGTCGCCGAAGGGGGTGTCGCCAGGTCACCATACGCGCGACGCAAGTGTGCGCGCACGCGTGAGATGAGCTCACGCAGGCTATAGGGCTTGACAACGTAGTCATCGGCGCCCAACTCGAGGCCCAACACACGATCGACCTCCTCATCGCGCGCAGTGACCATTACGATGGGCATGCGCAGGCCGGCTGCGCGCAACTGACGGCAGACGTCGAAGCCACTCGTGTCGGGGAGGCGGATGTCCAGAAGGATGAGATGCACAATTTCGCGGCGCGCGATCTCGAGGGCGCGAGCTCCTGTGTCGGCCCACTGCACTGCGAATCCCTCGCGCTCGAGCCCGATCTGCAGGCCACGCGCGACAGCACGCTCGTCCTCAACGATCAGGATGGTTTCGTCGGCCATCGAGCTTGAGTATACCGCTATCTACACGGGAGTGGCAGCCGAACCCAGACCCCCTTTTGTGTTTTCCCCCAGCCGGTCCGGCGGCTGGGGGAAAAGCAGAGGCATTGCTGGATCCGTACGGCGGACTGGCCGCGACGCTCCCAGACCTGGGCAGCCACGGCCTCCAGTTGGCGCAACTGGCTCGCGGTCAGTGCTACGCCGTCAGACTCGATCACGGCGTGGGGCACGCTGCTGGTGGCGGCTGCCGTGTGGGTGGCAGCGGTGGCGGAGCTGGCGGGCAGGCAGTTGAACGCTCCGATGTTGACGTAGCCGTCGAAGGCGCCCTCACGCAGGGAGAGCAGGTAGCGGCCCGCGGTGCATGTGGCTTCGGTGCAACCATTCACCGCCACGACCTCGTGCCCAGCCTGCATCAGCGCGGCGTAATGGAAGTCGGGCGCTACTATCAGCTCCCCAGGCGCTCAGCAGACTGGCGTAGAGCGGGTAGAGCTCGAAGGTCGTCAGGGCAAGCGGAAGCCCGACGCGACCGCGCGGGACCTCGGGGTTGGGCGTGCGCAGGTCTCGAACATAAGCTTCGAGCGCAGGCTGACCAGATCCTGCCCTGCGGCAGCGCGCAAGCTCTCCGGACGTCGCTGCATCTCTGGGAGTCAGCGGGCTCGCGCCGACGGCGACTCCGCGGTCGACGAACCCGCTCCCTAGGTCCCCGGCACCAGCCGTCTGTAGTGCCTGGCGCTTGGGCGTCGGAACGCCTGCGTCGGAACGCCTGCGCCAGAGAAGCGCTCAGTCCTCGCGCTCGACGAGGCCCTCGCGCCAGGCGAACACGGCGGCCTGCGTGCGGTCTGAGAGGTGCAGCTTGCTCAGCAGGTTGCTGACGTGGGCCTTGACCGTCCGCTCGGTCACGAAGAGCTCGGCCGCGATCTCGGCGTTGGACTGTCCTTGCGCGATGAGCTGCAGGACCTCGAGCTCGCGCGGCGTGAGCTCGGCTGCCGGGTCGCGCGGCTTCGCTGGACCACTCACCTCGAGCATGAGCCGCCGGGCAATCCGTGGGTGGAGCACGACCTCGCCGCGGCCTGCGGCCTGGATGGCGTCGAGGACTGTGCTCGCATCCGCATCCTTCAGGAGGTACGAAAGCGCACCGGCCTTGATGGCGGCGAAGATGAGCTCGTCCTGGGCATAGCTGGTCAGCACAACGACCTGGGTGTGCGGGCTGGCCTGGCGGATCTGGCGCGTGGCCTGGATGCCGCCCTGGTCGGAGGGCAGAGCCCCCGGGCAGGGCGGCAGGACGAGATCCATCAGGACGACGTCGGGTACCTCCGCAGCGACGCCCGCAACTGCCGTGGCCGCGTCGCCGGCCTCACCGACGATCTCGATCTCAGGGCGTGCCGTGAGGTAGAAACGCAGACCCTTGCGCACGACGTCGTGGTCGTCGACAAGGTAGACGGTGATGGTGTCGGCGCTCGTCGATGAATCGGCCATG
>JAXGUU010000135.1:0-10081 GCA_040774145.1 Anaerolineae bacterium | reverse complement strand
TACCGGTCGCAGCCTAGATCGGAACGTGTTCAGGAACGAGACGCCACCGCAATGTGCGGTGGCGTCTCGTTATCTCGCGCGTGTCGGGTCCTAGGCTATAATGAGCGTCCTACTGTGTCCAAACAAGAAGGGGTAAGTATGACCGAGCTCGTTGTCTTCTGCGATCCTGAGACGCTGCAGGCCGACTATTTGAGCGAGTTTCTCGCCGAGCGGCGCGTCCCACAGATTCTGTTCTACCAGCTGGATGGAGCCCACGCGTTCTACACCTACCGGAACCAGGACCTGGCGGAGATCGCCTGGCGTGAGGAGTTTGACTTCTTTGCGGCACAGCCGTTCTGGGCACGGGATCGGCGCTACGCCTTCATCAGTCTGGGATGTGGAAATGCCGGACCGGAGAAAATGTTGCTGCGTCTCATGCATGATCACGGGTACTGCGTCGACTACGTTGGTGTCGATTCGTCGCCTGCGATGCTCGAGTTAGCCACAGCGAACCTTGACGGCGAGCGCTTCGCGACCACGTTCGCCCAGGCAGACTTCGCCCGCGCCGACTTTGCTGAACGTCTGGGCGACCTGGTGGACGACTACGATCACCGGATCTTCGCGATGATGGGCGGGACCTTCGGCAACTTCGACCAGACCTTCGTAGCGGACCTGCTGCGTGAGTTGATTCCGGTGGATGACTACTTCTACCTGGATGTGGTTCCTTTCTACGCCTCCGAAGAGCAGAACCGGAAGCTACGTGAGCGTCTCTCGCGCCTGCCTCAGAACCTCTCGGCCTTCTTTGACCGACTGCTGGGGTCGCTGGGGCTCGGACCGGAACAGGGCGAGATCGTGTGCGTGGAGAGTGCGGATGCGGCTCTGAACACGATGCGGTTCACGTTCTACTTCGAGTCCACGACCGAGGTCCGTGTGTCGTGCCTCAGTACGGAGGTGGACCTTATGCCCGGCGAGCGGGTCGAGCTGATGAGCATCCGTGCCTATGACGTAGCGTCTCTCGTCAGCTTTCTGGGCGACCGCGGCTTTCGGCTCGTCGATACCTACGTCCCGGACGTCGGGCGCCTGAGCCATCTCTGGCAGCGGCTGCTCTTCATCAAGGACCAGGAGGCGGAACACGATGCGGATCACTAAGGCGGTCATCACAGCTGCCGGGAGGCATCAGCGCAGCCTGCCCTTGCAGACGCTGATCGATCGCGATGGAGTCGAGCGATCGATGTTGGGGATTCTGGTGGAAGAGGCCCTGAGTGCGGGGATCGACCGAGTCGCCGTCGTCGTTGTGCCCGGCGATGAGGCGGCCTATGGCGACGTGATCGGCGATCGTCGCGGCTATGTCGACTTCATCCCTCAGCAGCGGCCCCTGGGCTATGGGCACGCCGTCTACTGTGCGCGCGACTTCGTCGGCGATGATCCCTTTCTGCACCTGGTCGGGGATCATCTCTACATCAGCCATGAGGAGCGAACCTGTGCCCAGCAGCTCGTAGGCGTGGCTCAGACAGAGGCGTGCGCCGTCTCCGGCGTCCAGGCGACGCGAGAGACCCTGCTGCACTACTACGGTACGGTGGGTGGGCGTCGTGTCCCAGGACGCAAGGACCTTTACGCGGTTGAGACGGTGGTGGAGAAGCCGACACCCACTGAGGCCGAGGTGAGTTTGATCGTGCCTGGCCTGCGAGCCGGTCATTATCTGTGCTTCTTCGGTATGCACGTCCTCACCCCCACCGTCATGGAGATCCTCAGTGACGACGTGGCCGAGACCACGCGGCGGGATGGCGGTAGGGTGCATCTCTCGGGGGCTCTTGCAGCGCTGGCGGGACGAGAGAAGTACCTGGCGCTGGAACAGGCGGCGCAACGCTATGACGTAGGCGTGAGGTACGGTTTGTTGACGGCCCAGATCGCTCTGGCGTTGAGCGGACGCGATCGTGACGATGTGCTGACGCGTCTGTTGGAGTTGCTGACGGTGCGCGAACTGGGACGCGAGGAGCCTGGTCCCCAAGGTGCCGGAGGGTGACGATGGTGAGCTATGGACATAGCCGCCTCGTGGAGACCATCCTCTCCGCCGATCCCGAGATCAGGCATCGGTCGCTCGACAGTTCGTGTGCTGGGCTGTCGCTGAGCGCCCTGGTCGCTGAATGCGCAGCGCTGGAGCGCTTTCGGCGCGAGAGTGGGAATCTCTACGAGCGGGTGCGGGCGCTCTTCTTTCTCTACGCCATCCATCGCTTCCACTTGCCGCGGGTGAGTGGTATGCAGACGCGGGGCCTGATCCCCTATCGGGGCTACGAGCACCTTCTGCAACGGCGCTTCGAGGAGGCCATCGCCATCTTCCTCGAGGCCCAGCATACGGTGGGCCTCAACGAAGGGATCTCGAGCGCGCTGGCCGAGGCCTATCATCGTCTAGCCTTCCAGACACTTGCCGACCAGGTCCGCCGCAGCGTCCGCGCGGTACGCGGCAACCAATGGATGTTCCGCGTCGGTCATCCGTCGGATCAGCCGCTGCGCCTACGTCCTGAGCTGTTACTGCCCTCCGAGGGCGAGCTCTATCCGATTCTGCACGAAGCGACGCCGGTGCGCATGGACCTGAGTCATAGCGGGTGGAGCGACATCTTCTTCCTGGGGATGGACTACCCCGAAGGGGCGCGAGTGCTCAATGTCTCCATCGATCTGGCTGTGCACGGGCGTGATCCCCGGCCCAAGCCGCCGGTAGAGGCCTTTGTCCGCGTGATCGATGAGCCTGTCCTGCGCTTCGTCAGCGTCGATCTTGAGGCGACGGCGGAGGTCTCAGAGCTTGCTCAGGTCTTCGACTACGCTCGCGACTACCTGGGGCTGCTCAAGGCAGCGGTCATTGCGGCGGGCATCGTGCCTCCCGGTATGGAGGGGTCGGGCGAGCGCCTCTCGGAGTTGCTCTCGCGCCTCATCGCGCCCGGGAAGGGGTTGGAGATCGTCAGCAAGGTCAACGAGATCCCGAAAGGGTCGCGTCTCGCCGTGTCAACCAGCTTGCTGGCGTGTCTGATTGCCGCCTGTATGCGGGCCACCGGGCAGACGCGGGCGCTGACCGGGCAGCTGGAGGAGCATGAGCGTCGCCTCGTGGCCGCGCGCGCCATTCTGGGCGAGTGGTTGGCGGGTTCGGGCGGCGGGTGGCAGGATAGCGGCGGCGTGTGGCCCGGCATCAAGCTCATCACGGGTGAACTCGCCGGTCCGGGCGATCCGGAATATGGCATCAGCCGTGGACGGCTCTTACCCGGGCATCGCATCCTGGGGCCTGAGGAGGTGACGGCGGACACGCGGCAGCGCTTGCAGGAGAGCCTGATCCTCGTCCACGGTGGGATGGCCCAGGATGTCGGTCCGATCCTCGAGATGGTCACTGAGAAGTACTTACTGCGCTCCGAGCCGGAATGGTCCGGGCGGGCGGAAGCGATGCGTCTCTTCGACCAGCTACTCGAGCTGTTGCGTCAAGGCGATGTGCGGGGCATTGGTGAGGCCACGACGCGCAACTTCCGCGGACCCATCGAGACGATCATCCCTTGGGCCAACAACCTCTACACCTCCACATTGATGCGCGAGGCTCGCCAGGACTTCGGTGAGGACTTCTGGGGTTTCTGGATGCTCGGCGGTATGTCGGGCGGTGGCATGGGCTTCATCTTCGATCCCACTCGCAGGGAGGAGGCTCAGTCGCGACTGCTGGACACGATGCTGGCTGCCAAGCGTGAGTTGATGCACGCCCTGCCCTTTGCGATGGACCCTGTGGTCTACGATTTCTCGATCAATCAGCAGGGAACTTATGCGGAGTTGCTGACCGAGGACGTCGGCGCGGGGGATCGGGCGGAGCAACGGGTGGCCCTGATGCCGTCCGGCTACTACACACTTGTCCTCCCGGATCTGTTGCGTCGCGAACGTCATGAGCTCTCGGCGGTGCGGCGGGCGGAGCTCGACGCCTTTGGCGCGCTGTGTCGCACCGTGCCGACGCTCTCGGGTATGGTGCAGACGCTGTTCGATCATCTGATGCCTAGGTCGAATCGTGAGCTCGCCGGCGGTCAGTCACTCGATCCGTTGCTCCACGAGCTGGGCTTCGACCGGGTCCAGCACGAACAGGTACGCTCCGATCTGCGGAGCGGACGCATCGGCCTTGCCCAGAACCGCCTACCTCCCACGACCGAGATCCGAGATGTGGAGGAGGGCGATGTGCTTGATCTTGATCTGCCGTCAGGTGATCTCCCCGAGTGGGCCCGCGACTTGCAGGAACGAGGCCGAACGGCACTGCGTGAGGGGCGCGTTGCGGTCGTGACCCTCGCGGCCGGCGTGGGCAGTCGCTGGACTCAGGGCGCCGGTGTGGTCAAGGCCCTTCATCCCTTCTGCAAACTGGACGGCGCACATCGCTCGTTCGTCGAGGTGCACTTGGCAAAGAGCCGCAGGGTGGGACGAGAGGCGGGTGTGTACCTGCCGCACGTGATCACGACGAGTTACCTGACCGATGAGCCGATTCGCAGCTACCTCGCAGCCCGCTGTGGCTATGACTATCCGGGCCCGCTGCTGCTCTCCTCAGGGCGGTCCGTAGGGTTGCGCATGATCCCGATGGCTCGGGACCTGCGCTTCGCCTGGGAGGAGATGCCGCAGCAGCTCCTGGATGAGCAAGCACAGAAGGTCCGTGAGAGTCTCCACGCTGCCCTGATGGGGTGGGCTCAGCAGATGGGGGAGGGAGCTGACTACCGGGACAACGTGCCGCTGCAATGCCTGCACCCCGTAGGGCACTGGTATGAGATACCTAACCTTCTGCGTAACGGCGTGCTGGCGCGCCTCCTGGCGGAGCGACCTCAGTTGCAGGTCCTGATGATGCACAACATCGACACCGTGGGCACCGACGTCTCACCCATGATCGTCGGCGCCCACCTCGCATCAGGCGCGACCATGACGGTCGAGGTCATCACCCGTCGGGTGGAGGACCGCGGCGGCGGTCTGGCACGTGTCGATGGGGCCCTCCGGCTGATCGAGGGCATGGCGCTTCCCAACGAGGAGGATGAGTTCAGGCTCTCCTACTACAACACCAACACGATGTGGTTCGACATCGACCGTCTGCTGGCCCTCTTTGGGCTCGAGCGCTCTGATCTCGGCGACGAAGCCAGGGTCGCTGCGGCGATCCGAGCTCAGGCGGCGCGGATGCCCACCTATGTGACCCTGAAGGATGTGAAGAAGCGCTGGGGCCACGGACAGGAGGATGTCTATCCGGTTGCCCAGTTCGAGAAGCTCTGGGGCGACATGACCGCACTACCCGAGATGATCTGCGGGTACGTCAGTGTCCCACGGATGCGAGGTCAGCAGCTCAAGGAGCAGGCGCAGCTCGATGGCTGGCTGCGCGACGGATCGGCGACCTACGTCGCGTCGCTCTGCGCGTGGGACTAGTGGATGAGGAGGCCCCGACCATCCTCCTGGTCGGGGCCTCACCGTGATCAGCGCTCGAGAAGCCCTCGGGCTGCATAGGCTTCTGCTGCCTCGAGGACCAGCTCTGCTGTGAGCGGGGCATTGAGTTCGTCACGGAGGCGCTGCGCGAGATCCGTGAGCGCTGCGTACGAAGCTCGACCCGGTCTTAGGCTGGCGTAGATATCGAGCACATCCTGGTTTGAGATCTGGGTCAACTCGGCGGCTCGACGTAGGTTTCGAGCGACCTCGACGTACCCGGCCTCCTCAGCCGCCTGCGCTTGGTGCCGCAGTGTGTCCGCGCTGACGCGGAAGTCGTCCTCGCTGAGTTGTCCGGCCAGGAGGGCCTCCATGGTCAGCGCCTCAACAGGTCGACCGCTTTGTGCGTGCAGGGGGCCTTTGTCCTCGGGCATAGGATGTCTCCTCAGTCCTGGAAACGGTGCTCGATAATCGCGCCGCGGTTGGCCGATGCCGCAAGCCGGGCATAGAGCGCCAGGTAGCCGCGCTGAATGCGCGGGGCCGGTCGCTTCCAGCGTGCCAGCCGTGCCGCGATCTCGGCGTCGGAGACGCCGAGGTGCAGCGCGCGGTTGGGAACGTCAATGGTGATGCTGTCACCATCCTCAATGATCGCGATGGGGCCGCCTTCAGCGGCCTCTGGAGAGACGTGGCCCACGAAGCAACCGTTGTTGGTCCCCGAGAAGCGTCCATCCGTGACCACGGCAGTCGTGAGGGCCAGGCCACGGCCATAGAGCAGCTTCATCGCCGTGTACATCTCGCGCATCCCGGGCCCCCCCTTGGGGCCCTCATAGCGAATCACGACGACCTCACCGGGCTGGACCTTACCGTCCAGGATCGCTTGATTGGCGAGCTCCTCGGAATCGAAGCAGCGGGCTCTGCCCGTAAAGGTCTGCATATCGGGGTGGATGGCGGCGGGCTTGGTGATGCCGCTGTCAGGCGCGAGGTTGCCCTTCAGAATCGCGAGGCCGCCGCCGCTGCTCCACGGATCGGCCCCCGAGCGAATCACGATACCGTCGGGCTCAGCGCCGTGCTCAGCCGCCTCGGCGATCGTCTCACCGCTGACCGTGAGGGCGTCGCCGTGTATGAGGGGCAGGAGCTGCTTCATCACTGCCGGAACGCCACCGGCGTGGTAGAAGTCGGGCACGTTCGGGGCTGCAGCGGGGAAGATGCGGGCGATGTGCGGCGTCGACCGACAGAGCTCCTCGAAGCGATCCATTGTGATCTCACAGTCGGCTTCGTAGGCGATAGCCGGCAGGTGTAGCGCCACATTGGTTGATCCGCCGATGGCGGTGCTCAGCCGGATCGCGTTTTCGAGGCTCTGCGGCGTGATGATGTCCCGCGCCGTGACGTTCCCGTGAACGAGCTCGACGATCCTTCTGCCGGACGCCTGGGCCGATCTGAGTCGGGCTGCATAGGTCGCCGGAATGGCGCTGCTGCCGGGCAAACACATACCCAGGGCCTCGGCGACAGCGCACATCGTGTTGGCGGTGCCCAGAAAGGCACACGAGCCGCACGTTGGTGTGGCACAGTCCTCGAGTGCACGATAGGTCTCGTCATCGATGGTGCCGGCCTTAAGCATCCCCAGCCCCTCGGTCAGCGACGTGGTGTCGGCGGCGCGCTCATCAAAGGTGCAGCCGCCCTCCATCGGTCCTCCGACCACCATAATGGCGGGGACGTCCAGCCGTGCAGCTGCCATCAGCATCCCCGGGACGATCTTGTCACAGGAGCAGAGGAGCACGACCGCGTCGAGACGGTGGGCCTGAATCATCATCTCGACGTCATTCGCGATCAGATCGCGACTGGGCAGGATGTAGTGCATCCCATCATGGCCCTGGGCGGTTCCGTCGCAAGGCGCCATCACGCCGAACTCCACGGGCGTTCCCCCGGCCTGCAGGATGCCCTGCTTGACATAATCGGACACAAGGTCCAGGTTGTAGTGTCCGGGAACGACGCGGTTCCACGAATTGGCGACGCCGATCAGTGGGCGGTCCAGATCGTAGTCGCTGTAGCCCATCGACTTCCAGAGGGCGCGGTGCATCGACCATTCGGGCTGCTTCAGTACGTCTTGACTACGCCAGGTCATCTCTCGTCTCCTGTCAATGAATAAAGGTCAAAAGGCCGCTGTGGTGAGGGCGCTGGGAGCGCGGCTCGGGTCCACGTGCTCGGTCTCGCGCCGGTGGAGGAGCGTTGTCTGTACGATCAGACGGAGTCTCGCCGTGTTGTCGATCCGCACCGGCACCGGTGAGGTGGGTTTTCGTTGCGCGTAGCGCGCCGCATTCCTACCGATCTGCCGGTAGGTCTCGAGGTCGAGATTCGGTGACATCGAGAACAGCTCCAGATTCTCGAGCGGCGCGAGATCTCGTTGGTGGATCACGGTCGTGCCTTTCGACTGGAGGCCCACAGCGACTCCGGAACCGCTGAGCCGCGCTCCGGCGTGGCCGATGAAGGCGCAATCGGAGGTGTGATGGATCCGGACGAGCCGCGCAGGTAGGCCTTCGTCCTCGATCCCCTGCACGACAGCTGCCAGTACGTCCTGAAGGTCGAGCTCGCTCAGCGCGCGATGGATGCTAAGTCCAAATGCGGGGCCGACGGCAACCACCACCTCGGGCTCCGTGCCGACGGCAGCGGGGCCAAGCTCCTCGAGCCACGGTGCTGTGTCTTCGGCATCCAGGTCGCGCAGGAACTGGCGGGGATCCCAGGTCTGAGGGATGCGCTGAAGCTGCTCCCAGCGGCGCCCCTCCAGGCGATAGCCTGTGCCGGGCCCCGTATAGTCGTTGGGATCGGTGAGGGCGCTCAACACGTGGAGTTGCCCGTCAGGGTCAACCTCGAAGATCCCCGAGGTCTGCAGGTAGTCGCCGATGACGCGTTGCCTCTGCATCTCCAGGAGACGGGCTGCGATGTCGTCGTAGCCTGCCTGGGCCAGCGTACGGATCACCTGAACGATGGTGATGGGTCCATCGAGCAGCATCTGCGCAGCTTTGATGTCGGCGATTCGATCGCGGTCGGGCATATCCTCACTGCTGTAAGCGCTCACAGCCGCGGCAACTTCGACGTCGCTGATCGCGGCAAAGTCGAAGGCGTCGAAGATCGCCTGAATCGCCCTCGCACCCCGCTCACGGACGTCAAGCACATCCTCTTCCGTGATCGGCTGGATGCCGCCATCGACGCGCATGTCGCGCTGAATCACGTACCAGTCGTCCAGTTCGGTGGTGTCGAAGTTGCCCCCGCCGAACATATTGTCGTAGCGGGGGATCAAGCCGAAGCCCGAGGTGACGAAGTCGGTCCCGGGGATGAACTGCAGCATCAGCTTGGCGGTCTTGCGCATCTCCGAGTGGGAGGCCAGGGCGTCATTGCCTGCGGCGACCTCCAGTCCCAGCATCGTCGCGATCAGGTTCTCCGCCAGGACGGCTCGGACGCCTCCCGGAAGCGACTCGGGCAGGGCAATGCAGCTAATGGAGCCGTTCTGTGTCCCCTGGCTGCCGGCGCCACGCGTGACGAGGAGGCAGCGTGCCTCAAGGTAGAGCATGGACTTGCCGTCTGCATGGCCCATCAGGGCCTCCGAACCCGTGCCGGAGGTGAAGCGTGTCTTGACCCCCCGGCTTGCGTAGGCCGAGGCCAGGAAGGCCTTCGACCAGGGCGTGTCATCGCCGTCGACAAACGCGCGCTCGGTGCCGTAGACTGAGAGAGTCTCCGAATAGGATGTCAGGCCGCGGAAGCCGAGCTTGAGATTCGTGGCCTCCTCGACCGAGCACTGGGTGAGCACGCCTCCGCCGCTCACCTGCGATCCGACCAAGATCGCCAGGGCGTTGAGTGGCGCATAGCGACTGACGCCGACGGTTGTCTCTACCTCGCGGAAGCCGCGCAGTGCCGCTTCGGCAGCGTCCGCCGCCAGGAGCGCGGGATGTTCCTTACGATTGGTGACGTGGGCCTGATTCGCGGGTGTGCGGCGTGCCCGCATCTTGGTCAGGCCCATCATCATCTCCAGCACGTTGAGGTGCTCGACGATCTCGACGAGCTTGGCGGCTGTGCAGCCGCGCGTCAGCGCGAGGAGCTCGCCGCGCGTGACGTTGGGGTCGACGAGCATCCTTGCGATCTCGCGGGAGGGCGTCGCCATCGCCTCGGACGCCGCGTTGAGGTCAAGCGCCTGGGTGGCGATGAAGCGGTCGATGAGATCAAAGTCCTCACGGCGAGTGCCGTCCATCTCAACGACCTCGCCATCCTCCACGAGGAGGCTCGGACGGGGGTCCGCCGGACTGCCAACGGCGATGAGTCCGGCATCTGCCCACGGTTCGATGAAGGTCTCGCGGTTGATAGGCCGCTGCCGGCGTACCTCGTAGCGCTTTGATGACATAGCGTCAGGTCTCCTTCCGCCGATCGGTCGGTTGTTCACAGGTGCAGTATACCCGAATCACGCGGTTGCAGGAAGCCGTGGTGCTGCGTTATGCACCGGGCGCGCATGGTGGTATAGTAGATTCAGCTCGGAGGGTCAGAGTTCTGTTGTTGTGTAGCCTACAACCACAAGGAGTGAAGGGATATGGGTTCGATTAAGGTCACCGTATGGAATGAGTATCGTCATGAGAAGTCGCATGAGGAGGTCGCACGGCTCTACCCTGACGGCATCCATGGCGCCATCGCCGCCTTCCTCGGCGAGCAGGGCTTTGAG
>JAXGUU010000134.1:0-10092 GCA_040774145.1 Anaerolineae bacterium | reverse complement strand
TCGCCGTCAGACCAGCCCGCCCCGAGACGGGGCGGGGAGCCTCATTAAGCAAGGTTGTAGCCTCCCCCCGGCGCGTCGCGCGTGACGTTATCCTCGCCGAGAGCCTCGATAACCTGCCGCCAAGCAACCTGCACCCGCCCCAAAACACACCTTGCGTAAAACACGATGCCGGGTATAATGACGGTCACTCGGGGCATAGCGCAGCTTGGTAGCGCGCACGGTTCGGGTCCGTGAGGTCTGCGGTTCAAATCCGCATGCCCCGACAGCGATCCCACTGGAGCTTGATCGGCTCAGTGGGATCTTTTTCATGATCCGTTCCCCACGTCGGTTGCGCTCCCACGCACCCTGAACTATAATGTCCGTGGCGTCGGCAGGCCACGGAGGGACGCAATGCCCGCGACACCCTGGAGACACCTCCTGTCGAGCCACCCGGGTCAGCAGTGTTCAGCTGCCGGGACACGTCACCACTCAACCAACGATCGGAGCATGCCGGCATGAAAACCACCCCGGTTCGCGGAGCCTCACGTCGTACCATCATCGTGTTCGTCGTGCTCATCTCCCTACTCCTCGCCGGCACGGCGTGGGCAGCAGGAGCATCCACCCAGCCGAACCCGCTGGAGGACGCGCAGCGTCGTGCCGCCGCCTTCGGATCCTACACCTTCACGGCGGACGTCGAACAACGGCTGGTGCCCCATCCGATCGCCGGCAACATCGGCGAGTCCGATCAGCGGCTGGACCTCCGCCTGGAGGGCGACGTCACGCTGCCCGATCATGCGCGCATGATCCTGCGCTTCGAGGGCGCCGGCGCCGAGAGCCCGGAGATCGAGCTGATCCGCGAGGGTCACGAGGTCTATCTGCTCCAGGATGGCGCGCTGACCCCCATCGACGATCCGGCGGGGTTCGCCGCCCCCACCGCCGACTACCTGAGTTATCTCAACGCCGCCGAAAACGTGACCGCCTGCCCCGCCGGCGCCGAGCACGACCTCCGCTGCTACGCCTATGACATCGACGGTCGCCGCTTTGCCGACCAGGTGCTGCGGGATCTGGAGGCCCGGATCGAGCGGGGTGAGGCGGACCCCTTACCCGTCGGCGTCGAGCTGTCGCCGCCCCCTCTCCTGCGGCGCATGAAGGGCCACGGATCGCTCTGGGTGGATGCTGCGGGCCTTCCCCTCCGGCAGATCGTGGAGCTGGAGATTCCCAATGCCGCCGAGGGCTACGACGCCCGCGCGCGCATCGTCGTCGACTTCAGCTTCACCGATCGTACCGCCGCGGACCCCGATCCGCTGCCACCGGCGATGATGGACGAGCCGACCGACCCCGTACACCCCGCGCCGGCCGGACGTACCACGCAGCTGACCGGTGTATTCACCGCGGCATCGGTCGCCTTCACGCTCGTCCTGCTGAGCCGCCGGCGTCGCCGGCAGGTCTACTGCGTCGTGGCTCTGCTCTTGACCATGATCATGGTCTTCTCCCCCCTGCTGCAAGCCCTCGGCGTCCACCGCTATCAGACCCGCCAGGCCGAGGCCGCGACGCTGACGACCATCACCGAGGCCCTGGGCCTGCCCGACGAGGCGCTCGCCTCGCCGGCGTCCGCTGAGACCGACGAGCTGCTGCCGTCGTCCCGCAGCGCGGCCCTCGAGAGGGGAACGCAGCCCCCCGAGACCTATTGCGGCACCGGCGACGTGAACCTCGACAGCGACGGCGACGGTCTGAATGATGCCGCCGAGGCCTGCCTGGGCACCGACCTGTTTTACGGCGACTCCGATCGCGACCTGCTCACCGATACCCTGGAGATCGAGGGCTTCCTCTTCGATGGACGGATGTGGTTCAGCGATCCTTTCAAGGCCGACTCGAACGGCGATGGGTTGGCCGACTTCGCCGAGTGGCCCGCCCCAATCGGTGACGCGCCCAACTTCGACGATGCGGACGACTGGGATCCCGATGGGGACGGTATCCCCAACCTCTGGGACCCCGACAATGACGGTGACGGCGTCCCCGACCACCTCGATCTCTCGCCCTTCACCGTGACGGACTACACAGACGCCTTCTCGCTGCGCACGCGCGCCGACTTCGACGGCTATCAATACATCGAGGTGCAAGTGCAGCCCGAGAACTCGGATCACCTGCGCTACACCACCAGCACCCTCGACTGGCCCTACGACGATCAGGGACAGATCCGGAATCCCACCGGCTCAACCGACAACCTGCAGCTGGCGCCCTTCCTCAAGATCCGCACCCGTCAGCGCCCCGGCACCGATCTCGCTCGCGACTACGGCGTCTCGATCTTCGCCCACAGCGACGGCACCTATGATCTCTACGCGCCCCTGCTCCCCATGGGGGACGGCGGACAGATCGTGGCCTTCTATAGCAAGGTCGCCTACGGACCCGATCAACTCCACGACATCGAGTGGCAGGGCGCGCAGATGGTCTGGATCGTGCTCGCCACGATGGACGGGCAGGGAACCACGCCCATCCAGACCTACACCGAGCCCTCACTGCGGGTCACCGGCCTCCAGATCACCAAGAGCCGCGGCTTCGAGAGCGCGATCCTGGGCACGCCGGACACACCGGGCAACGATCAGGCGCTGTTCAACGTCTTCTTCGGTCTCAGCGCGACCTTCCTCAACACCCAGGCCCCGGATCTCGCCGAGATAGACCAGCGCTTCAGCCACGCCAATACGGACATCGTCCAAACGTGGGGCGTGCCGGCGGATCAGGTCACGATCGACAGGACCACCTATGCCCACACCGACGCAGGGCTGGCAGGCTCGCAGGCCCGTATCGCCGAGTTCCTCAAGGCCTACCCGACGGAGAGCACCCCCTCGCTGATCATCGCCTACACCGAGGAGATCGGTGTCACTTCGATGGACGCCCTGGGCACATCACGCCCCGGCGCCGCCTTCGACCTGAATTTGGACCCGGTGGACATGGGTACACAGCGCAGCCTCAGGCGCGCGAGCTACGCCTACGACCAGGACAGCTGGGATGAGCTGCCGCTCGAGGACACCCTTCTCATGCTCCACGAGCGTCACGATCGCCTTGACGTGGCCCTGGCGGAGCTGCAGGTCGACTATCCCGAGCTGACCCTAGCCCAGCTGGAGGCCACGCTCGCGCTCTTCTACACGCTCTCTCACCTCGGTCAGATGCGCGTGGTGTCCGTCAACGGCCACCTCATCGCACCGGAACCCCGATCGGACCTCGCCGTCTACCGGCAGGTAGGCCTGCAGGCGAACCACGAGGTGGCCTATCTGATCGCGGCGACCGGGCTCGGCGAGCCCGGCGCCGGTCTGCGCATCGGCACCGATCAAGCTCAGATCTGGTCCTATCAGCGCTCCAACGAGCAGACGGCCGGGGATCTGGGGATCGGGGGCTGGGTGGGCAGTCTCTACGATCTCAGCAACCGCCTCCTGCCGACCGAGCGGTCGCGGCATATCGCCAATGTGGCGGTCAAGTCCGGCAAGACGGCGCTGTCGGTGATGACCGCGGTGCAGTGCATTCAGTGGGCCACCAGGGGCAGGTACTTCGGGCTCACCGGCTGGACCAAGGTCAGCAAGACCTTCGGTTGGACCTCACGCATGAAGCTGTCGATCCGGGTCCTCGGCGTGATCGGCCTGGTGGCCTCGTTGGCCATCATCTGGGTGCAGTTCGGCCTGACCACCGACTTCAGCGATCCGCTGGCGGTAAAGCAGGCGGTGACCCACGCCGTCGTCGCGACGGCCTTCACGGTCCTGCTCTTTGTCATCAGCCTCAATCCGATCGGCGCGATCATCGTCGCGCTGTTGGTCCTCGTGGACCTGATCGTCTTCCTGGCGACCGGCGGTGAACTCAGCCTGATGGGAGAGGCCATCAATGCGGTAGCGACCTTCTTCTACGACGTCACGGAACTGACCTACCTCGATGCAGCCGACTTCACCGACGTGGACGGCGGTTTCGCGAACGATGAGCTGGGCAGCTCGCAAGGCAACCGCTTCCGCGTCGGCGGGACCTTTTTCGGCGACATCGACAAGACGAGCAGTGGCAGCAGCAGTGACCTGCGCGACAGCTATGTCTACGGTGAGTTCAAGGGCAGCGCCGCCTATGCCTCGGCGGCGAACAAGAACGGCAGTCGCACATGTGCCTCGAACGGCGCGTGCCGCAACAGCGTGATGACGGAGTTCTCCTTGACCCAGGCCCGCCGCGACGTGGAGCTGAAGGTCGAAGCCCTCGTGCGCGCCAAGGTCTACTATGAGGAGTGCGTCGTGGGCGGGCTGAAGTGCTGGCGCAGCAGCAACTACATCGACCTTCCGGAGGACCTCGACAAGGAGGATCGTTGGGACGCGATGACCATCGTTCTCGACGTTCTTCCCGACAGCCTGAGCGGTCTCTGGACCTGGAATCAGATCGTGAACCGGGACCCCGATGGGGACGGCTTGCTCAACGAGGAGGAGCTGAGCCTCAACCTCGATCCCCACCGCTGGGATACCGACGGCGACGGACTGTCTGACAGCTTCGAGGTCCGGCGCCAGGCCTCCCTCGGTACCCACCCGTCGTTGGCCGACACCGACGGAGACGGGCTCCCTGACGGGCTGGAATACCGCCTGGGGACAGGCATCAACAACGCGGACTCGGACGGCGATGGGTTATCCGATGGTGAGGAGGTCTATCACCGCTCGGCGACCGGCGAATGGCAGGGTGGCTGGACCATCACGCTGCCGGGATGGTCGGAACCGGTCATGGTCTTCTCCGATCCCCTGGTTCCCGATGCCGATGGCGATGGGCTCGACGACGCTGCCGAGCGCGCCAACGGCACCAGCCCCTATGCCTACAACCACGCGCCCCTCCTCACCCTCGACGTCCATCCCTCGTCCCAGAACCCCAGCGGCGCTGTCGGCGCCTACGTCAGACCGGGGGAGACCGTGGTCTTCACGCTGACCCTCGATAGCGTGGGCCCGCAGCCCGTGACCGACACCCTCAGCCTCTGCCTCCCGGTCTGGCTTGATGACATGCGCGTCGGCCCGATGGTCGGCGACCGCACGCCCCCTTACCGCCCCGCCGACGCCTGCGACCACGGCGTTTCGTGGTCCTTTGCCGGGGAGCAGACGCTGCAGCTCTGGGAGTCGGTGGGCGTCGTGGTGACCACGACCGTCGGCCACGGGATGACCTCCTCGGCCTCGGCAGCTGCCACGGCGGCGCTGCCCACCCCAGGCGGCACGGAGATCCGGGAGGTCACGGCACGCGCCATAATCACGCTGGATCTCGACCGGCCCGACGTCGCCTTCATCGCCCCCACGGAGGGCGCCTTGTTGGGCGGCGGCACGAGCGCCTACGTCCTTGGCGGCACCTCCTACGACCCCACCAGCTGGGTCACCCACGTGGAGGTCGACCTCCCGGGAGGGGAGACGGTGAGGCTGCATGACGTCAGCCCCTGGGCCGCCACCTGGGACCTGCCGTCCGACGGTGTCTATACGCTGCGCGCACGGGCCTATGACGCGCTCGGATACAGCAGCGATCAGGCGCAGGTCCGCGTGACGGTGGACAACACACCGCCGACCGTTGACCTGCTGCTCACGGAGGGGGACGTCATCAGCGGCCTCCACAGCGAGACCGGTGTGATCACGATCACCCTCGCCGGCAGCGCCGGCGACAACCTGGCCGGTCTGCAACGGGTGCAGCTCCGCACCAACGATCGCCCCTGGCGCGAGGTCTGGACGGCGGACGAGCCGGGCGTGCTCTCGGGCGTGTGGGAGGTGCCGTGGGTGCTTCCCGACGAGGCCTCTGCCCAGGGCACCCACACCGTCGAGGCACGGGCCTTCGATCACGCCGGCAACCGGAGCGCGATCCTGCAGCGCTCGATCGTCGTCGACGTGGTGCCGCCGGCCAGCGAGCTGACCAACCGCAGTTACCTCAGCAACCCGCCCCACACCGCAGTGAGCCAACCGCACACCCTCCACGGGGTGGCCAACGATGTCGGCAATGCGCCACAACCCGCGCGCCCTGCGGAGTTGGTGGGCACGCTGCATAGCATCCACGATGCCACCCTCTGGTTGGGGCTCTCCTCGATCCACGATAACGACGGTGGCGTGACGGTCACCTGGGCGGGTGACCTCAACGGCGATCGTCTGGCGGACCTGGTCATCGGCTTGCCCGCCGCCGACGGTGGCGCGGGCCGCGTGACCGTCGTCTACGGACGTCCCGGCGACTGGCCTACGCCCGACGCGATGGCGTCCCTGGGGGACAGCCGCACCTCGTGGGTGGGGCTGCCCGGCGCGTCCATCGGCGCCCACATCGCCGCGGTCGGCGATGTCAATGGCGATGGGTTAGATGACCTGCTCGTGGGCGACCCGAGCAACAACCGCGCCTTCCTGATCTTCGGTCAGCCGGCAGCGCTCGGACGCGATCGGCTGCTGGAGGGCCCGCAGTCGGGTGCGCGTGTGGAGATCCTCCCGCCGGAAGGCGAGCAGCTCGGTGCGTGGCTCGGCGCAGCAGGCGACGTCAACGGCGACGGCTACCACGACCTCCTGATCGGCACGCAGACCGGAGGTACCGGTGCCGCCTATCTGCTGTTGGGTCAACAGGGCGCGTGGTGGGAGACGATGGACCTGGACGTCCACGCTGCCGCGCGGATTGAGATCGGGCACGCCATCGGCGCCCTGACCGGCGTGGGGGACGCCGACGGCGATGCCTACGACGACTTCGTGATCGCCGCGGGCAGCGAGCTCCACCTCTTCGCCGGCAGCCGCCACTTCACAGCCGGCGCAGTGGAGACCCTGTCGTTGGACGAAGCGGTCGCAACCTTCTTCAGTCCGGACGCCCTTCCCAGCGTCGCCGCGCTCGGCGACGTCGACGGGGACGGCTACGCCGACTTTGCCTTCAGCTATGGCGCCACGCCCAAGCTGGTCTTTGGGCAGGGCGATCTATCCGATGAGAGCCGGCGGATCCACACATTTGACACCTTCTCGCCAGCGCCCTCAGGGTTCCTCGTCGGCGTGGGCGACGTCGACGCCGACGGGCTCGCCGATCTGTTGATGGGTACGGCGGGCGATCATGCCTACCTGATCCTGGGCGGTCGCCTGGACACGGTCGCGGCGACGCTGACCGGCGTCGCGACCGCTGCACCGGCTCCCTTTGCCGCCGGTGCGGACCTCAACAGCGATGGCGCCTCCGACCTCCTACTGGTGCCCAACGACGCTACCGCTGCCGACTTGGGGCTACAATCCCTCATCTTTGGGCCGTCACCGCGCATCGATCCTCAGGGGCTGCCCATCGCGCCTGCACACGCCACGACGACCTCGACCGAGCCCCAGCGGCTGCTGACGATGCCGCGGCTTCAGGGCCTCACCGCCACACCGATCACCGTCGATGCCGGCGGGGGCGCCGACTACACGACGATTCAGGAGGCGGTGGACGCGGCCCCGGACGGTGCCACGATTGAGGTCCGACCGGGCGTCTACGCCGGCTTTACGGTCGCGGGCAAGGCGAACCTGACGGTCGCCGGCACCTATCCCGACGCTGTCTTCATCGACGGCGGGGGCGGGCACGCTGCCGTCGACGTCCGCAACGCGTCGGGCATCACGATCTCGCGGATGACGCTCCGCCACGCGGCGCACGGCGTCTACCTCGAGGCCGCGGGCGTAGGAGGGTACGAGACACCGGCCTTGGCGACGCGCCTCGATACGCTGCTGATCGATGACGTCAGCGAGCACACGGTCGCCATGGACCGCACCAGTAGCGTCGAGCTCAGACGCTGCACCCTGGTCGGGCTATCAGGACACATCGAGGTCTACGGCGCTGCCGATGCGGCCTTCGATGCGTCATGGTCCACCGAATCGGCCCCCATCGCCACCACCCACGGCGGCGGGATGCTCGGGCTCGGTGACAGCCTCTATGTCCGGCCCGGCGGGGATTCGCGGGCCTTCTACCGCTTCACGCCGGCGACCGCTCAGTGGCAGGCGCTCGCGAACACGGCGACCGGCACGGAGCGCGGGAGCGTCATGGCGGTCGCGGGCCATGACGAGATCGCCCTCATCACCCCCCAGTGGGACCCGTGGGGCAGCGCCATGCCGCACGACTTCATCAACATCACCTCGGTCGCCACCGGCGACTCAGTCGTCTACGTCGCCGGCACCAAGATCATCGATGGTGGGCCCCAGGGCTATGCCCTCGCCCGATGGGATGGCGTCGCCTGGTCGGAGATCCCGATGATCGCCACGCGGGGTGGCGATCCCGCCAGGGCGAATATCGCCGACATGGTCGTCGATTCGGCTGGGCGTCTCTACATCGGTGGCTTGTTCGATCGCGTCAGCGGCGTCACCGCGGTCAACGTCGCGATGTGGGACGGCACAGCCTGGCACGCGCTCGGGGGGCACGTCTGGGGAGATCCCTATGGGCCCAACCTATGCAACCTACCCCGAGTGGAGGCCCTGGCCCTGGATGCCGCCGACCACCTGCTGGTCGGGGGCTGCTTCGCGAACGCCGGCGACGTTGCCGTCTCCTCGATCGCCCGGTGGAACGGAACCGGCTGGGACGACGTCTTCGGGGCCGGCATCCAGACCGGCAGCTTCGTCTACGCCCTCGCCGCCGACGGCGACACCGCGGTGGACGGGACGCTCTACGTCGGCGGCACCTTCAGCACGGCGGGAGGCGTCGCCGTCGGCAACATCGCCCGTTGGTCCCCCACCGGCGGCTGGGCCGCGATGGATCACGGCGTGGGCTCGGGACGTGTGCGGGCCCTTGCCCTGGGCGACGGCAGGCTCTACGTAGGCGGCACCTTCAGCACCGTCGGTCCGGCAGCTGCCCCCATCCTCACCACGAACCTCGCCTGGTGGGACGGCAGCTGGCACGCCCTGTCGAGCAGCACCGACGGCATGGTCCGTGCCCTTGCCTCGCTCCCGGGCGGCGTCGCCGCCGCCGGTGACTTCACATCCGTCGACGGGCAATCGGCCCAACGCGTGGCCCAGTGGACCGGCGACGCGTGGACCGGCCTGACCAGTGGCGGTCAGAACGGTGTCAGCGGGTGGGCCACCGCGCTCGCCTATCACGCCGGGCACCTCTATGTGGTGGGACAGTTTGAGCAGGTCGGCGGCGTGAGCGCAGCCCATCGCGCACAGTGGACGGCCCCCCTGCATCGCTACCACGTCCCCACCGACGCCTGGTCGACGCAGCAGAGCCCCGCCCCCTTCATCCCCGCGACCGGCGCTGCGCTCACGGGCGACGACAGCGGCGCCCTCTATGCTCTCGCGGGAGGTGGATCGCCGGCGTTCTACCACTACACCTGGGACACCCAGGTATGGGAGCCGCGCGCTGACCTGCCCTCGGGGGCCCGACCGGGCAGCGCCCTCACCTGGGCTGCCGGGAGAACCTATGCGCTCATGGGTCGCACCAGCACATTCTGTGCCTACAGCCCCCCAAGCGACAGCTGGGACTGCTCGCTGGCGCAGACACCGGCGACGCCCGATGACGGGGCAGCGCTGAGCTGGGACGGGCGCGACTGGATCTACGCCGTCATCGGCGGCAATGGGCGACACTTCCTGCGCTATCACATCCCATCGGACCGCTGGCAGACCCTGGGCGACGGAAGCTCCGCGACGCCCGGCGACGCCGACACACCGAGCGGCGTCCGACCCGGTGGCGGCATCGCGCAGATCGGCAGTGAGCTATTCGGCGCGCCCGGCGGCACCGCCGCTCTCTGGCGCTACGCTCCGGTCGCCATCTATCCTGAGAAGCTGAGGCTCACCGAGACGGCCTTCGTCACGCTGGAGACCTCAGCCGCCTCGCGCTGGATCAACCTGGACACCGCCGACGACGACTTCGTGGTGACCCACAGCGACAGCGCCTGGGTCGGGGGCGATGCCACCGCATGGGCGCCGTCGGCGTTACTGAGCGACCGCACCGAGTTGACCCACCGGGCAGCCGACTTCATCGACGCTGCCCGCCACATCTACCGCCTGGACGCCAACTCGACCCTCACCGCCGGGTACCATCTCTATCGGCCCCCCGCGTGGGTCGCCGCCGACGGCAGCGAGGAGTTCACCCGCATCGCGGATGCCCTCATCAGTGGCGCCAACCACGTTTTCATCCGCCCGGGCATCTACCGCGAGTACGTCCGTCTTGCCG
>JAXGUU010000133.1:0-10137 GCA_040774145.1 Anaerolineae bacterium | reverse complement strand
GGGTCGCGCCGAGGCTGTAGAGGTCCGAACGTGAATTAGTATCAACCATACTTGCTGGATAGGGAAGTGAGTCTGCCCCTTGCGGGTGGGTTGGGGGCAAGTCTGCCGGATCCGACCCTCAGGGCCTGCGGGCCGGCCTTAGCGAGGGGGCATCAGGCCCACCACGTGATCGAGCGCGACGAGCTGTGTCAGGATCGCGCCGGGGCGTTGAGCGCCCGACATCAATAGCCCCGATGGGATGGCGATCTGCACACGGCGCGGCCCTGCCTCGGCATCATCCTGCACGCCGAGCACGCGAATGCCCATCGCCTCCAACTGCGCGATGGTCGCGTCCGACTCGGTGGTGTCGAGCACTAACTCCGCGCGAAAGTCGCCCTCGGGCGTCAGCAGGCCACGCTGCCGCGCGATCGACAGCATCCCCTGCTGACCGGTCTGTTCGTAAGCCACCGCCAGCTCCTTGAAAACGGCATCGACCTCGGGATGGTTGAGCAGCGGCGCCAGCTGAGGATACTGCGCCGCCAGGTTATTGAGCGAGGGGCGCGTCGGACGGGGTTCGGGGGTCACGGTCGACGTCACCGTGGGCCGGATGGTCGAGGTGGGCGGACGTGTCGGGCTCGCCGTCGGTGACGGCGTCGGACTCGGCGTCGCCGTGGGTGCCGGCGTAGCGGTCGCGGTGGCGGAGGCAGCCGGCGCAGTCGGGGTCTCCGCCGTACAGCCCGCCTCCGAGGTCACGAGGCTCAGCGCCATCACGAGAATCAGGTAGCGAGCGCACCTTCGATCGTGGATCTCCGGCATCGCCCCAGCCTCACTCAGCCTTCGCTCGGGACTGAATCCACACGGTCGCCATGCCCCAGGCCAGGGCCTGCAGGCCGAGCGCTGCCCAGGTCGTCAGCAGATGACGCTCGCTGTGCTCGTAGGGCAGATCCAGCTCGTCGCGGGCTGCGGATTCGCAGGCGATCCCACGCTGAATCCGAGCACCACCCTCCTGTGTGGGCACTGCCTGCTCCCAGACCTTGCACACGAGGCTCTCCTCATTCAGCCGGTTCAGGTCCACCGTGGCGCCCATCGCGTCCATCGTCCAGTAGGAGGGTACGAGCTTCGACACAGGGTTGTCGCCCAGCGGGAAGAGCGTGCCCGAGAGGATGATCTGCGTGAAGAGCTGGATCAGGATCACGTAGAGGACGACATCGGTGCTCGGCACCGCTGCCGAGATGAAGAGCCCCAGCATGATGCTGGCGAAGACCGCGATCAACAACGTGATGAAGAGCTCAAGGCCCCCCCACTGCAACAGGTCGAAGATGGGATCGAAACGCATGTCGAGCTTCAGGCCCAGCACGATCAGGACACTCGTGACCTGAACCACCGCAAAGAGCCCCAGGACCAACGCCTTGGAGAGGACGTAGGCCCCGACCTGCAGATTCACTGAGCGCTCACGGCGGAAGATGGCGCGCTCCTTGACGATCTCGTAGGCGGCGCCGAAGGTGCCCGCCTGGGTGAGGGCCAGGCCCAGCATGACCACGAGGCTGGATGCTTTCTGCTGTGGGACGTATTCCGCCCTGCGATCGACATCCTCGGGCCGCAACTCGTCCTCGCTCTCCCTGCCGAGCGAGGCCAGCAGCTGGGCTTTGAGCCCGACCTCGGTCATCTGCTGCCCGACGAAGGCATCAGCATCGTTGACCGCCATGAAGAGAAAACCGATCAGAGGCATCATCAACAACAGGATGAAGAGCGTGCGCACGTCGTGGCGAATCAGGTCGACCTGGCGGCGGGCGAGAATCGCCAGCTGCCGGAGGACCGAGTCGCGGGCGGGCCGGGCCCGCACCGGCCGCGGCTCGTGCGCGGGCGCCGCCGCGTGCAGATGCCGCTGGCGCTCCCCCACATAGGCCTGCTGAGTCTGAGAGGCGAGGTAGTACTCGGACCACAGCAGTCCCGCGGGAAAGCTGTCGGGCATCGTGGCGCTCTGAGCCGCTAAGCGCGCGCGCACTCGCGCCACGTGAGGCTGTAACTCGGGTGCCAGATCCGCGCCCAGCGCATCGATCGGCTCCGCGAGCTTGAGGTAGATGTCGGCGAAGTCGCGTGCCTTGAAGAAGTCCATCGCCTCGCGCGGTGGGCCGTAATAGGCCAAACGGCCCTGGACCAGAAAGGCGACGTGGTTGCACTGCTCGATGTTGGCCGTAGCATGGGTCACCAGCACCACGGTGCGGCCCTGATCGGCTAACCGGTTGAGGTCATACATCATCCGCTTCTCGAGCCCGGGATCGAGGCCGGAGGTGGGCTCGTCCAGGTAGATCAGATCCGGCTCCGCCAGGAGCTCCGCCGCGATGCTGACGCGTTTGCGCTGTCCTCCACTGAGGACCCTGACCGGTTTATGCTGATGCGGGGTCAGGTCCAGCATCTCGAGCACGTCCGTGATACGCCGCTCGATCTCCTCGGAGGTGGCGTCGGGCAGGCGCAACTTCGCCGCGTACCAGAGTGCCCGGCGCACCGGTAGGAGACGGTGGATGATATCATCCTGCGGGACGTAGCCCATCAGGGTGCGGTAGGCGCCAAGATTGGCATAGAGCGGCTCGCCGTCAATGAGCATCTGCCCGTGCGTGGCCTGGCGAAAGCCGTTCATCGCCTTCAGCAGTGTGCTCTTCCCGGCGCCACTGCCGCCCACCAGGGCCACGAACTCGCCGCCCTGAACGGAGAGCGAGATATCCTCCAGGATCATCTTGCCGCCCGCCACCTGCACCCCGAGGCCCATCGCGTCCAGCCGGTGCCCCTGGCTGACCGAGGTGCTGAGCTGCTCGGCCCTGCCGTCGTAGACCATCTTGTAGGGGCCTAACTGAATGACGTCGCCCATCCGCAGCGGCGTCCAATCGACGATGCGTTCGCCGTTGACGAACGTACCGTTGACGCTGCCCAGGTCGCGGATGGCGTGCCCGCCGTCGCGGCGCGCGATCTCGGCGTGCCGACGCGAGATCGTGGGATGGTCCAGCGCCACCCGGCTGGACGGATCGCGTCCGATGCTGATGCTGGGGAGCTCGGCCAACCGGTGCATCCCGAGGGGCATCGTGTGAAGCGAGGGGCCGGCCTCGCCCTCGAGGAGCATGCTGATAGAGTTGCCGTGTAGGTCGCCCACACGCAGGACCTCGCCGGGCAGCCACGGCGTCGGCTCGCCGGGGGGGATCGTGCGCCCCTTGACCATGGTGCCGTTCGTGCTGTGGAGGTCGGTGACGTTCACGCCGGCGCCGCCCTCGATCGCCTCCAGGCGTAGGTGGTGACCCGAGACGGTGGGGAAGGTCAGCACAATGTCATTGTCGGGAGCGCGCCCGACGCGCATGACCGGACGGGAGAGCACGTGCGTCTCAGTCTCACCGCCGGGCCAGCGCACGACCAGGCGCCCCCCTCCCCGTCCTATGTCGCGTTCGGGGCCGACGGGCGGGGCGACGGGCGGACTCGGCTGGGCCGAACCGGCTCCGACCTCCATCTCCTCCGCAGCCGCCACGATCAACGCGTGACCGCAGGCAGGGCAGAAACGCGCGCCCCCACGCAGCGGGACATTGCACTGAGGGCAGTGCGTGGACTCCGGCGGGCTCTCGTCGTGGGCGGGCAGCGTGGCCCCGCACTGCAGGCAGAAGCGCGCGCCCACACGGTTCTCGGCACCGCACTCAGGGCAACGCAGCGTCGCCACTCAGCCCTCCCGTCCTAGGTAGAGCCGCAGCGTCGTATCATCGCTGCGCACCGCCAACACGCGCAGGCCCTGTGACCCGAACTTGTCGACCAGCAGGCGCCGGATGTCGGCATTGACACCGTCCAGCACGCTATCCGGGATGAGACGCGTCAGCCGGAGCCACCCCGTCCTAGCGTCGAGCAGCAGGACCTCCACGCTGGCCCCGTCGTCGGTTGCACGAAAGCCGACTGAGCCCTCAATCACCGGCGTGAGCGGCCCTACGCGAAGGCCTACCGCGAAGTCGGCCAGCCCGCCGGGCCGCAGGTCGATCGTGCCACCCGTCAGCGAGATCGCTCCCACCATCTCGTCGGCAGTCTGCACCATCACGCGTCGGATGTAGGCCTCCTCGACCACCGCCTCGAGGTCGTAGGCCTCGGCGGGACGTGTCGCGGGCGGCTGGGCCGGCGCGGCATCCAGGAGCAGCAAGGCGATGGCGCCGCCGGCAACGCCGCAGAAGCCGCCCACCAAGAGCCCGAAGAGCACCATCAGCCAGGGGCGTCGGACCACGTTCATCGCACGCTCACTCCCATCTCGCGGTGAGGACCACGCGTTGTTCGTCGGTCTCGATCCCCAGCAGGCGGGAGCCCGGGCCCAGTTCCCGCTCCAGGACCCTCTGGAGCGTGCCCGTGATCTCATCGCCCAGGCTGAGCTGATCGATACCGATCAGCTCCAGCAGGTCGTGACCACCGGTCTCGATCCGCTCGACACGGACCTGCAGCTGTCCCTCCTCAACGGCGAGAAGCGTATGCACCGCGACCTCCAGGCGCACGATCAGCAGCGAGAAGTTGAGCGTCACGACGATGCGGTTGCCGGGTTGGACGTCCAGGCGGGGGGCGCCGCCGATCGCGGCGGGCAGGGCAGAGCTCAGCATCTCGCTGATATAGGACTCCTCGACGAACAGCGTGATGTCGGGCCGAGCGGGATCGACGACGGGCAGCGGCGGGATCTCGCGACCGAAGGCCGGTGCCGACGCAAGGCCGATCACGACGCAGGCCAGGCAGCAGCCCGAGAGCAGGGCCATGACGAGAGCCAGAGGCCAGGCCGCCCGACGACGCGCAGCGGACGCTGCAGGGGGCGCGCCAGGGGATGGTGAGGCGCGTAGGGCCGGCCCGACCGATGGCGGTTCGACCCGCCAATCGGCGGCGGGCGCGGCAGGCGTCGGGCTGACCGCCCGTCCTACATCGGCGCCACAGCGCGGGCAGAAGCGTGCCCCGGACCGGACGGCAGCGCCGCAGACGGCACACGCGATCGTCTGCTCGCTCTCCTCTGCCGGCAGCGGCTCGCCGCACGCCCCACAGAAACGCGCCCCGGGTCGGTTCTCGGCGTCACAGTGCGGGCATCTCATCGCAGGTCTTCCATGCGCGGCCGGTACCGGACGACCGGTGACCGATCAGAGATCGAGGGCCTCGAGATGGGCGTCCACGTCGTCGAGCCGCCCTTCCAAGAGAGCGATGCGCGCCGCGTCGAGCTCCAGATAGGCCTGCCACGCTGCCTCCTCACCGTCAAAGTCGGCAAACAGCACATCATAGGCGTCGGCTAACGCCTCGCTCGCAGCGAGAAGCGCCTCGGAATCGAGCTCCGGCTCGACCTCGCCCTCCTCGAGCACCGTGCGCCACTCGGTCTCCAGGGCTGAGAGCGATTTGCCGTAGACATCGCTGAAGTGACCGGTTGAGTAGAGGTCGGCAAAGCGGTCCGCGCCGTAGGTCTCGATCAGGTACTGCACGAAGCAGCCCGCAGCGTAGTAGTTGTCCAGGTCGCGGACGGGATGCTCGTAGCGCAGCGTCGTGGAGACTCGCGGCAGCCGATCAGCCTCCAGATAGGCACGGCAGAAGGCCAGATGCGAGACGTGGTCTGAGTCCGCGATCGCCGTCATCCCGGTGTAAACGGCGACGCCTTCGCTCAGCATCGCCGAGGCCGGGCGCCCGAAGACATTCCAGGCAAAGAGGTGCGTCACCTCGTGGATCGAGATGTATTGCTGGTCGGCCGGATTGCCCGTGCCGTCATGGAGAAAGAAGGTGCGTCGCGCAGCCGAGAAGCTGCGCCCCCGTAGCAGCTGATCGGGCGGGGCGAAGGGCGAGCCGGCGACGTAGACATCGAACGACGTGAGGATCTCGGCCTCCAGCAGCGTCTCGATGTGCTCCAGGCCTCGCTCCAGCATCGCCGTCACGTTGTCGAGATCGGCTTCTACATAGGTACCGGGCGTGTAGTGGATGTCGAAGCGATCGGTGGAGACGACCTCGGGATAGGCCTCAGCTAGGTTACCGGAGAGGATTGCAGGGTAATCCGCCGCGAGCAGCTCCAGCGTCACCGTGGGCGGGGTGGCGACCAGGAAAGGGCTCAGAGCAGCCTCCGCTGCGTCGAGTTGATCTTCGTCAGAGGCCTCGACCGTGATGGTGAGCACCGCGCCGAGTGAGATGAAGTCGGGGTTCTCGATCTCATTGGCGGCGATAAGGTCGGCCAACGAGACCCCATATTCGAGCGCGATGGCGCCCAGCGTCTCCCCCGCGGCGACTGTGTGGGTGATCACCCGCGTGGGCGTGAGCGTCGCCGTCGCCGTGGGCAGCTCATCCTCCGGCAGCGGGCTCGCTTCGAGCGCTACCGGCACGTCAGCAGCGGGCGTCGAGGTGGGCAGCGGCAGCGGCTCGGTGAGCAGCCGCACGGTCGGCGTCGCGGTCTCGGGCGGCGGCGTCGCCCCGGGACGGGCGAGCAGGAGTGCCAGGACCAGGGCGGGCACGCCGATCCCCAGACCGATCAGCAGCCCAATCAAGATCTCCTTCTTCGTCGCCTCTTTCATCGCACCCCCTGTCCGGCCCCTCTCAGGCCCTATCGGACATAGACATCCCGTGCTCGTCACCGTTGCGATGGACAGGCGCACGGCGCAGCCCCAGGAGGGCCCCGCGCTCCCTACCACGCCCCCATGATAGCCGTGTTTGGTGGGGAATACAACCAAGGCTCGCCGGCTTGCATAGGGTCCTGCCCGATACCTGCCACCCCCTGACAGGTACTTGCACCAGCATGGATCGGGTGTAGAATGTTTGTTCGAGTGACCAAGGACAGAGGGGGAAAAAGGGACCGCTATGGAGCCTCAGCAGATCACGATTCGCGGCGCGCAGCAGCACAACCTGAAACACATCGACGTGACCATCCCGCGGAACCGGCTGGTGGTCCTGACCGGGGTCAGCGGCAGCGGGAAGTCGTCGCTGGCCTTCGACACCATCTACGCGGAGGGGCAGCGGCGCTACGTCGAGAGCCTCTCGTCGTTCATCCGCCAGTTCCTGCGGCAGACGGAGAAGCCGAAGGTCGACTATATCGGGGGCCTGAGCCCGGCGATCGCGATTGAGCAGAAGGCGGTGAGCAAGAACCCGCGCTCGACCGTGGGCACCGTCACCGAAGTGATGGACTACCTGCGCGTGCTCTTCGCGCGCATCGGCGAGCTGCACTGCCCCACCTGCGGACGGCGGGTGCAGGCGCAGACCGCGCAGCAGATCGCGAACCAGATCGCCGCGCTGCCCGCCGGGACGCGCTTCCAGCTCCTCGCACCGCTGGTCAGGCAGCGCAAGGGCACCCACCGGCAGCTTCTGGCGCAGTTGCGGCGCGACGGCTATCTGCGCGCACGCGTCAATGGGATGCTGCTCGAGCTCGATAGCAGCATCCGGCTGGAGAAGACGAAACAGCACACCATCGAGGTGGTGGTCGATCGCCTCGTGGTGCCGGAGGCGCCGGACGCCGACTTCGATACCCGGCTGATGGACTCGGTCGAGACGGCGCTCAAGGCGGGCGAGGGCAACCTGCTGGTGGTGGTCGCCGACGAGGGCGACCTACTCTTCAGCGAGCACCAGGCCTGCGCCCACTGCGGGATCAGCTTCCCGGAGCTGACGCCGCAGCTCTTCAGCTTCAACTCGCCGATCGGGATGTGTCCCGAGTGCAACGGGTTGGGCTCGAAGCTGGAGGTCGATCCGGCACTGATCGTGCAGGACCCCACCCTCTCCGTGATGGACGGCGCGCTGCGCTGGTACGGCGACGTGCGCAAGAAGAAGAGCAAGTGGCAGATGCACCAGCTTACCTCCATCGCGGGCCACTACGGGGTCGATCTCGACCTGCCGTGGCAGGCGCTCCCGGAGGGCTTCCGGCAGGTGCTGATTCACGGGTCGGGCGAGGAGCGCATCCACTTCAGCTACCACAACGAGGGCCAGGACAGCTCGTGGAGCGGGGAGAGCCTGCGGCCCGTGAAGGGCATCGTCTTCCACATCAACCGCCTCTTTCACCAGACCAAGTCGGACTACACGCGGCGCTGGTACCAGAGCTTCATGAGCGAGCAGCCCTGTCCGGCGTGCGGCGGGGCACGGCTGCGGCGCGAGGCGCAGGGCGTGACCGTGGGCGGCAGGACGCTCGTGGCGCTCGGGGCGATGACGATCCAGGAAGCACATGCCTGGACGGTGGGGCTAATGGAGCAGTTGGACGTCGAGCAGCGGCAGATCGCCGAGGAGGTGCTCAAGGAGATCCGCGACCGGCTGGGCTTTATGCTCAACGTGGGGCTGCACTATCTGACGCTGGACCGCTCGGCGCCCTCGCTCTCAGGCGGGGAGTCACAGCGCATCCGGCTGGCGAGCCAGATCGGCTGCGGCCTGGTGGGCGTGCTCTACATCCTCGACGAGCCCTCAATCGGGCTGCACCCGCGGGACAACCGGGCGCTCCTGGAGACGCTGCTGGAGCTGCGCGATATGGGCAACACGGTGCTGGTGGTGGAGCACGACGCGGAGACGATGGAGACGGCGGACTGGATCATCGACCTGGGGCCGGGCGCGGGGATCTTGGGGGGCGAGATCGTGGCGGCGGGGCCGCCGGACGCGATCAGGGCGAACCCGGCGTCGCTGACCGGGCAGTATCTGAGCGGCGCGCGGTCGGTGGTGAACCCCTCGGAGGACCGTCGCAAGCCGCTCAACGGGAGCCTGGTGCTGCGTGGGGCAAGCCTGCACAACCTGAAGGCGATCGATGCGCGCTTCCCGTTGGGGGTGCTGACCTGCGTCACAGGCGTGAGCGGGAGCGGCAAGAGCAGCCTGGTGGCGGAGACGCTCTACCCGGCGCTGGCGCGCGAGCTGAGCCGCGCCGACGCACGACCCGGTCCGTTGGCGGGGATCGATGGGCTGGAGCAGCTGGACAAAGTGATCATGATCACGCAGGACCCGATCGGCCGCACGCCGCGATCGAACCCGGCGACCTACATCGGGCTCTTCAACGAGATCCGCGAGGTCTTCGCGGCGACGCCCGAGGCCAAGATGCGCGGCTACGATGCCGGGCGCTTCAGCTTCAACGTGAAGGGCGGACGCTGCGAGGAGTGCAAGGGGCACGGGCTGAAGCGGGTGCAGATGCACTTCCTGCCCGACGTGTGGGTCACCTGCAAGGCGTGCGGGGGCAAACGCTACAACCACGAGACGCTGCAGATCCGCTTCAAAGAGAAGACCATCGCCGACGTGCTGGAGATGGACGTGCAGGAGGCGTTGGCCTTCTTCGAGGCGCACCCCAAGCTGCTGCGCAAGCTGCAGACGCTGCACGACGTGGGGCTGGACTACGTGAAGCTCGGGCAGAGCGCGACGACGTTGAGCGGCGGCGAGGCGCAGCGGGTGAAGCTGGCGAAGGAGCTGAGCCGTGTGGCGACGGGGCGCACGCTCTACATCCTCGACGAACCGACCACGGGCCTGCACTTCGCCGACATCCAGAAGCTGCTCGACGTGCTGCACCGGCTGACCGACGCCGGGAACACCGTCGTGGTGGTGGAGCATAATCTGGACGTGGTGAAGACCGCGGACTGGATCATCGACCTGGGGCCGGAGGGCGGCGACGGCGGTGGGGAGATCGTCGCCGAGGGCGCGCCGGAGGCGGTCGCGGCGTGCGAGGGGAGCTACACCGGGCGGTGGCTGCGTGGGGTGGTGGAGCAGGCGGCGGAACAGGTCGGCGTGGGCGCAACCGCGTCGTGCTAATGCAGGGCGCGCCGGTAGATCCCCTCGAGCTCATCCATAGTGGCATCCATCGTCGGGGGAGGCTTGACCGCGGCAGCTAAGCTCGTGCGCAGATCGGGCGACGAGACGAAGCGCGCCAGCGCGGCGTGCCAAGCTGCCACGTCGCCCGGCGGTACCAGAAGCCCATCGACCTCGTGGGTCACCGCATCGGCGAGCACGCCGTGGCCCGAAGCAAGGACCGGGCGGCCCATCACGAAGGCCTCGCGCGTCAGCAGCGAAAAGGTCTCGTACCATAGAGAGGGCACCACGACGGCGTCGGCATCCGCCAGCGTCTGCCACACCTGGGGTCGCTCCAACCGCCCCACAAAGCGGATGCCCGGGTGACGCGCTGAGTCGCGCAGCTGGGCGACGTAGTCAGGATAGGGCCCCTCGTCACCGGCGATCATCAACTCGGTGTTCACGGGC
>JAXGUU010000132.1:0-10173 GCA_040774145.1 Anaerolineae bacterium | reverse complement strand
TGTCAGCCATCTTCCGGGAAGCTCGAAGGGCCTTGCTCAACACAGAGAAGGCGTCGGACGCCCGAATCCGCGCGACGCAGCGGGTCCGCTAGCTTCCCGGAAGATCAGATGCGATCCCCCTGACCGGTTCGGCGCACCGTAAACCTATGGTACACTGTGGGCGGACTGCAGCACATCGACATCGCAACAGGAGGTCCCACGTGGCACCTACAAGCATCGTATCGATCGAATGGGCGCGGCTCAAGGGGCAGCGACCTCGGAGCGCCGGCTGCAACGCGCGGCTTGGCGAGCATGGACAAGCCGTCACGACCCCCATCGCGCGCATCAGCACCGACGACGGGAGTAGCGGATTCGGGTGGGCGATACTCGACCCGACCCGGGCGGAGTCACTGCTGGGCACAGTGCTCGCCGACACGCTCGTTTCTCAAGGCGATCCGAGCACAGGCATTGCCGCCCCCTTCCGTGCCATCGAGTACCCTCTCCTCGATCTGCTCGCCAAACGCGCCGGCAAACCCGTCTATGCCTTAGTTGGAGACTCCACGTCTGAGACGCCGCTGCGTGTCGCCTGCTACGACACCTCGCTCTATATGGATGAGCTACACCTTGCGGATGAGACTGAGGCCGTTGACCTGATGGTCGGCGAGGCCGACGAAGGCGTCGCACGCGGTCATCGTGCCTTCAAGATCAAGGTTGGACGTGGCGCGATGCACATGCCCCTCGAGGACGGCACACGGCGCGACATCGCGGTGATCCATGCGGTGCGCCGCGCTGTTGGGCCACACGCTCAGCTCATGATCGACGCCAACAACGGTTACAACCTCAATCTGGCCAAGCGTGTCCTCATGGAAACTGCGGAGGCGCGGCTTCACTGGCTCGAGGAACCCTTCCACGAGGACGCCACGCTGTATCGCCATCTCAAGGCGTGGCTCGGTGCTGAAGGACTAGCGGTCCTCATAGCCGACGGCGAAGGAGATGCGTCGCCACGGCTTCTCGACTGGGCACAGCAGGGCCTGATCGACGTCATCCAGTACGATGTCCGGCATCCCGGCTTCTCACGATGGCTCGAGCTCGGGCCGACGTTCGACACGTGGGAGGTGCGTTCCGCCCCTCATAACTATGGTGAGCCTTACGGCAACTACGCCAGCTGCCACCTGGCCCCGGTCATCGAGCGCTTCGAGATGGTGGAATGGGACGAGGCCATCCTCGAGGGCGTGGACGCCACAGGTTACAGGCTTCACAATGGCTTCGTGACCGTGCCGGAGAAGCCCGGCTTCGGTCTCGATCTCGACGACGCCGCCTTCACGCACGCCGTTCACCGCGATGGTTTCACCGTCGCCCTCGCCTGAACTAGGCGACGATCCCGACCACCGACCCGCTGATCAAGGAGAAGACGATGAACGCACACCCTATCTACGTACAGACCGCCGGCTCGGGCCCACGCTGCAGCACCCCACGATCGGCCCGCCTGCGCGAACGCCGCTTTGCGATGGGCTACGAGGAACGCACGATGCCTCCCGAGATCGTGGCTCTCTCCGAGGAGACCACGCGTGTCTTCCTGGCACGGGAGGCGGAACATCCGGCACTCGCGCGGGCTGAAGCCCTGTTGCATGTCGCCCGCTACAGCCCCATCACCTTGGAGCGCGACACAGGCCTGCTCGGAGGCGAGGACCCGTTCTTCTTCAACCAGATGTACCCGGCGCTCCGCGCCGACCGCTACGGCAGCATAGCCTCCCATGCGCCTGACGATGCCACCGAGGCCCTGTGGCGCGCTAGCGTCTTCTATGGACCCTGCTTCGAAGGCCACATCACGCCGGGTCTTGAGCAGGTGCTGGGGCAGGGCATCGAGGGTATCCGCGCCCGTGTCCTCGAGGCTCGGAACAACTTCGAGGCTGCCGGTACCCCGAACCGCGAGCGCCTTCAATGGTACGACGCGGCGCTCCTAGCGTGCGACGCCGTACTGGTCTATGCCGAGCGCTATCGTGACGCTGCGCATCGCCGGGCCGAGACCACCGAGGATGCCGACTGGGCCGACGAACTCCGCGAGGCTGCGGATCGGCTGAGTCGCGTACCCCGGCAGCCCGCGGAGACCTTCGTCGAGGCGCTCCAGGCCTACTGGACCGTCTACATACTCGTCACGCTGGAAATGGGTGGCTGCATGCCAGGCGGGGGCCTCGGCCTTGGACGGCCCGACCAGTATCTCTATCCCTACTATCGCCGGGATCTCGAGGTTGGGAGACTCACTCGCGCACAGGCGCTGGAATGGATGGAGCGATTCCTGCTCTGTTTCCGGCACGTCGACTACTACACGCCGCACCAACCGTCGACACCCGGTAGCCAGGGCAGCCTGGGTGGCGTGACCAACACCGGGCTCGATGCCTCGAACGAGCTCACCGAACTGATCATGGAGGCCTCGCTGCGGATCGCGATGCCCACCCCTTACATCTCCCTGCGCCTGCACAAGCAGGCACCTGAACGCTATTGGCAGGCAGCCGCGGCTTATGTAACGGGGGGGCTGGGCTTTCCGGTCGTCAACGACGAGGTGCTCATCCCCGCCTTCCTGCGCCACGGTCGCTCCCTGGGGGACGCACGCGACTACATCTGCTCGTGCTGCTATGAGAACACGCTGCCGGGACGCGAAGCATTCCATCCCAACGGCACCTACCTCAATCTACCCTTCGTGCTGGAGCTCACCCTGAACGAAGGCCGCTCCCTCCTCTCGGGTGATGTCTTGGGGCTCGCCACACCGCCCGCGCCTGCCCATACCACCTTCGAGGAGCTCCTCGACGCCTTTCGGCGCCAACTCACCTTCGTCATCGATCGATTGGTGGCGATGGTCAACCGCGCCGACGCCGCCCACAGCGCCAGTCGCCGCTATCCGCTCATGTCACTGTTCATCGATGACTGTATCGCCGCGGGCGAGGATGTCTGCGCCGGTGGGGCACGCTACAACCTCACGGGCGCAATCTGTGCCGGACTGCCCAACGTCGTCAACAGCCTTGCTGCGATCCGCCACTGCGTCTTTGACGAGGGCACGATCACGATGGACGAGTTGATCGCGGCTCTGGAACTGGACTTCAAGGGCCACGAGACCCTGCGTCGCAGGTTGCTCGCTGCCCCCAAGTGGGGCAATGGCGATGCACGCGTCGATGCCCTCGCCCGTTGGCTGACCGATCTGTTGTACGCCGCCTTTGCCCATCGCAGCAACGCGCGCGGCGGGCGATGGCAGACGGCGCTCTACTCCTTTATCGCCAACCATGGCCTGGGAGCCGTCGTCGGGGCTTCAGCGGATGGCAGACTGGCCGGGACCTCGCTCACGCGCAATCTCAATCCATCCTGGGGCACCGACCACAACGGACCCACCGCCGTGCTGCAGTCGCTCAGCCACATCGACTTCACCGGCTTCCCCGATGGCTGCAGCCTTGACCTGCGATTCGACCCGACACCCTTTGAGACGACCGCGGGTCTGGCGTCCTTTGAGGGCTTCCTCAGAGGCTTTGTTGATCTCGGGGTTATGCAGATGCAGATCAGCATGGTCGACACCGAGACACTCCTCGACGCGCGCGCCCATCCCGAGCGCTGGCCGAATCTGATGGTGAAGGTGGCCGGCTTCAGCGCGCGCTTCATCGACCTCTCAGAGGAGGAGAAAGACGAGATCATCGCGCGCACGATGCAGCGCGCCTGAACAAAGAGAGGGAGCGCGTCGCGCTCCCTCTCTAGATTCAAACTGGTCGTCACACCAGTGACTGACGCCGACGGCGGCGTTACTTCTTTTCCTTTTCCTTCTTCTTCTTGTTCTTGCGATCCTTGTCGCTGCCCCTATCTCCACCCTTGGCCATAGCTCTCCTCCTTGGTACGGTTAGTCAGCCCTAGTATCGCCCAACTTCGGCAAAATGCAACGGCACGCGAGTCCACACGATGCTCAACGGGACCTCGGTGCCTTTGGCGGAATCGTCCATTGCCGGTACAATCCCCAGACAAATGACACCTCCGCCGACTGCACAGTCCACGATTCGCCGTTCCTCACCGCATCCGCCCTGGGGCGCCCTGGGCATCCTGCTCGCGTCCGCGGCACTGCGCCTGTGGAATCTGGGTGGGCCAAGTCTCTGGTACGACGAGGCCTACTCGTGGTGGGTCGGCGTCATCGTCTCGCCCCTCGAATCCATCGCATCGAGCGTCTATGAGCTTGTCCCACCCTTGACCTACTTCCTCTGGCGCGGGTGGGCCGCTCTGACAGGCACCAGTGAGTTCGCCCTGCGTTCATCCTCCGCCTTAGCGGGAGTGCTGGCCGTCGCAGCTCTGGGCGGCACCGCCCGACGCCTCACGGGTAGCCGACGCTGTGCCCTGATCGCTCTGGCGCTCGCGAGCATCTCGCCCCCGATGCTGTGGGCTGCCCGGGAGATGCGGATGTATGGCCTTCTGCTGGCCATCATTGGGCTGGCGGACTGGGCGCTCCTGCAGGTCCTCTTTGGGCCGGCACGACATCGGCAGCGCTGGGCGTGGTTGTGGGCGGCCATGGTGCTGTCTGCCCTCTACACGGTCGTCCTCTCAGGCTTCTGGTTGGTCGGACAGGGCTGTTTCTTCGTGGTGGTGCTGCTCGCCGAACGGCGCCCGGAACAACGTCGCGTGGTCGTAAGCACCCTGCTGACGCCGGCGATGGTCACCGCGCTGCTCTATCTACCGTGGTTTGTACCCGCTGCACTCGGCCTCGGCGGGAATCGCGGATTCTGGCCCGGCACGCTAACCCTCGGAACCTTTCTCTCGCGGGCAGTGCGCGGCATCACCGTCTTCCGCTTCATTGACCCCGAATCAACCGCTCTGACCATCGGGATTCCCATAGCCCTCTACGCTGTGGTCGCGCCGTTCATGTCGCGACGCGACCCGCGTGTCGCAGGCTATGGTCCGCTGACAACGGTGCCGGCGCTGGCAACCGCCTATCTCGTCTATCGCCACCTGCCCAAGTGGGAGCTCCAGCACACGACGATCTTCGTGCCCGCCCTCATCCTGGCGCTTGCCTCAACTGCTGCGCCCGAACGCCGGGGGCCGACTCGAACCATAAGCGCCATCACTCACGTTTTCGTGCTCGGCGGGGTGCTGCTGATTGCCGCCACCATGGCTAGGGCAAGCCACGCCCTGCTCTTCAGCTCAGCCCACGCTAACGACGACTGGCGTGGCGTCGCGGACTATGTCGCCACACGCCGCCGTCCGGGCGAGGTCGTGATCGTCTCGACGGGGTCGGCGGCACCGGCCTGGGTCTACTATGGTGGCGACGAGGGACTCCTTCGCCTTCCCGACGATCCGCTCCTCGACGTCACGCACGTGCTCCATTATCATAATACCGCACCGATCCTCAACACGGCGTTGGCGCGTGCCCCGGGCGTCTGGATCGTCGAGTGGCTGAACGAGGTCACCGATCCCACGTCCATCGTGACGACGCTGATCGAGGATGTCGGCGTGGCCGATCCGGTGCCCGTCTTTCAGGGCCTCAGACTGAGCCACTATACGCTGCCACGCGCACCCAGCCTTCCGGAGACGCCGCCAACGACCGCCCGTCCGGACGTGGAACTCTTGCCTGATGTACGGCTCTGGGGTGTGACCCTGCCGGTGGATCCTCAGCCCGCCGATGAACCGATCAACATCCGCACGTGGTGGTCGGTGACCGATCCTCAGCGACACGAGGGATGTGCTTACCAGGCCTCGATACACATCCGGGACCGCCACGACAACGTATGGGGACGGGTCGACGCACCCGCCGGTGCCGGCGATCACCGCTCAGAGCACTGGATGCCGGGGATGCCGGTCCTCGGTAACGTCAGGGTCGCCCTGTTACCCGGCGTCCCTAGCGGGCACTACACCGCCACCGTCGTGCTCTACGACCTCAATGGCAACCGATCCGATGAGTTTCCACTAGGGACCTTTATGGTGGGGCGACCCAAGCACCCTCCGGAACAACCTGAGGAACTGGTCCCGGTGCTAGGGCCGGACTATGATGCGCCTCTGAAGCTGCTTGGCGTGGGTCTTCAGCAGCACTCGATAGCACCTTGTGAGATTCTGGAGGGCCAACTCTTCTGGGAGATCGCCTTCCCTGTCACCTCACCGCTGACCGTCGAGATCGGCGTCGGCGATGGCGGCAGCCTGGCGCTGTCCACGATGGACCTGGTGCCGGCCCTATGGGAGGTCGGCGATCGCTACACCATCCGATTCAGGCTCCCAATCGACTGCCGCGCCTCTCATCAGCGCGCACCCTTGCGGGTCACGCTGTGGCAGAGCGATCTAGACCAGAGTGTGGAGGCCGCGATATGGGATGGGCCGCAGATCGAGATCGTCGTTGAGCGGACCTTTGCCCCACCGGAGGGTATCACACCTGCCTCGTTGGTCGTAGGTGCTGGGTTGGCGGAACTGGTAGGCTACAAACTGGAGCCGGCGAACCTCGCTCCGCACGAGCCCTGGCGTATCGTGCTCTACTGGCAGGCCGGTGCACTGACCGATATCCCGTACACCACTTTCGTCCACATCGTGCCACGCGGAGAGCCCAGCCCGCTTGTGGCACAACACGACGCGTGGCCCGCCGAGGGCAACAAGCCGACCTACACCTGGGTGATAGGCGAGATCGTCACGGATCCCCATCCTTTACCGGCGCTACCAGCCGGCATCTATGATGTGCGCATCGGGTTCTACCGTCCCGATCTGACCCGTCTGTCGCTCACTGCGGGCGGCACACCCGTTCCAGACGATGTGTTCGTGCTCACGACGCTGACCGTCGACTAACAAGGGCTTTCCGCGACGGGTCCCGTTCAGCCGGTGGGACAAGCCACCACGTCGCCATATGCCCAGCACGACTTGACGAAGCAGTGAATCGTGGGACAATTGATGGTCGGATATGAAGATGCGCAGACAAGACATGATCCACGTACCGATCGACCCGACCTTCCCGGTTGAGGACGATCCTGAGGGCCCCGCGCGGCGCCGGCCTTGGCGCACGCGCCTCGGGGGCATTCCGTAATCCCCTGTGACCTGCTGAGCTAGCATCGCGCGTGTAGGAATTACCTGCCAGGGCCGCAACGTTGTTGCGGCCCTGTTTCGTTGTCTTTCAGCAAACGATCCGCGGACGGATCGCATGGGAGTGATTGGGGGATAGGACTATGTTAGCATCTGCATCAACGTTAGTCATCGCATTAATTGGGCTCATCAGCATCGCCGTCTTGGTGGTGAGTTCGGAGGTAGCAGTCAAGCACCTGATGGCGCTTGCGGGCTACTTCCGCCTATCGACGACCTTCATGGGTGTTACGATCGTCTCGCTGGCGACCAGTATTCCGGAGATCGCGGCGCACCTCACAGCCTCGGTAGGTATCCTCACCGGCACGCTGGACTACCAGATCGGTTCCTCTGTGGTCCTGGGCGCCAACATCGGGTCGGACGTGATCCAACAGACACTGATCATGGCCATCGTCGTCCTCATTGCAGGCAAGCTGACGTTTCGACGTTACTTCCTAGCCAAGACGATGATCCCGATGATCGTCACCACTTTGATGTGCTTGGTCCTGGGATGGGATGGGGTTTACTCGCGGGTTGACGGCCTGATCCTGTTCGGCTCATTCCTGGCCTACCTCTACTACCTCTATCTCGATGAGCGCAAGCACTATGACCCGCTGGACCACGGCTTCGACGAAAACGGCGACGCGCCGGACGGTGTGCCGACGACGCGCGGGGAGGCCGTGCGCGCGGGGCTGATCGCGGTCGGCGCCCTCGCGGTGACCGTGGGTGGTGCTATGGTAACGCTACGTATCACGGAGGTGATCGTCGCACGCACCGGTGTGGGAGGATCACTGATCGGTGTGCTGACGCTGGGCGTCGCCTCGGCCTTGCCGGAGTTGATCACGGCGATCTCAGGTATGCGGAAGGGCGATGCCGGTATTCCGCTCGGCACCCTCATCGGCAGCAACATCACCAACCCGCTCGTCGCCATCGGCGGTGGTGCCCTGCTCTCGACCTACTGGGTTCCCCGGCCTCTTGTCGCATGGGATCTTCCGTGGGAGACACTGACGGGAGCCCTCCTCTGGATCTACCTATGGTTCAACAAGGGCAAGCTAGGCAAGAAAGGTGCCCTCTACCTGATCGCCCTCTATATCATCTATGTGACCTTACGTTCCGTCTTCTTTGCGATCGACTGAAACGGGAGTTGCGCTCCGATCCGTTAGCAGTATAATAGTCCGTGAGTGACCACAGCTCTACGGAGTGGCTCCTTCCTGTGCAGCACCAGACCCAATCCAACGAGGTAAAAACGAACCATCATGCCAGAGACGTCTGAAGACGCCAGCAGTAGTAGTTCCGAAACCGGCGCAGTGCCGTTAGCGGGACGCAGTCCGCTGCTAGCAGAGCGACACAGACCGATCTGATCCCAAGCTTGTCCTCCCGAGGATGATCCAAGGGGTCACAGATCGCTCTGTGGCCCCTTTTGCGTGCAGCAGATCAACGCCTGGACGACACTGCACACGGCCATCATCCGCATTTCCTCATCTCAGGAGGCAAGCCATGTTGTATCTCAGTCAGATTCAGAACCAACGCATCTGGGACGCTTTCGGGCGTCAGCTTGGACGCTGTGGTGACGTCATCATCGGCAACGTTGACGAACCGTTCCCCCTCATCCTGGCCCTTGTGGTCAGGGACAGCGATCGGCTACCCCAGTACCTTGACATCAACCAGGTCAGCAGCCTGTACCCCAGCATCACCCTCAGCGTGCCCATTGAAAGCGTCCGTCCCTATACGCCCAAGGGAGACGAGCTACACCTGGGTACACGCGTGCTGGATCGCCAGATCGTCGACACTGAGGGACGCCGCGTGGTGCGTGTCAACGATGTGCAGATTGCCCGAATCCATGAGAAGTACTGCATCACAGGTGTTGACATCGGAGGGCGTGGCCTGCTTCGTCGGCTCGGTCTGGAGAACGCTATCCAAAGCGCAGCCAGAGCGTTCGGGAAGTCACTGCCCGAGGGCGTCATCCCCTGGGAGGATGTCGCTCCCCTCAACCAGGATGACCCGCTTCGCCTGCGCATCTCGCGGGACAGGATCAGCCAGCTCCCCCCTGCCGACATCGCCGCCATCCTCAGCGACCTTGACCGCCCGACGGGCGAGGCCCTGCTGACCGGCCTGGAGAACGAGATTCTGGCCGACGCTTTGGAGGAGAGCCCCGCCGACGTTCAGATGTCGGTGCTCCTTCACATGGACCCCGAGCGCGCCGCCGACATCCTGGAGGAGATGGACCCCGACGAAGCGGCCGACCTATTGGCCGATCTTCCCGAGGCAAACAGCACCCAACTTCTAGGCCTGATGGAAAACGAGGATGCCGCGGATGTGGAGACGCTCCTCGCCTATCCGGAGAATGCGGCGGGTGGCATCATGACGACGGAGTTCGCTCGGGTGCCCACCGGCCTCAAAGCGAGCGAGGCCTTGACTTTTCTTCGAACATCGGAGGAGGCGCGTGAAGACGAGGCGATGCACTATGTCTATGTTTTGGATGGGGCACGGCGGCTGCAGCACGTGATGAAGCTGCGCGATCTCGTGCTGGCCACACCGGATGAGCCACTCGAGGCCATCTCCGAGCCTGCCGAGACCCACGTCACCGTCAGCCCCTACACACCGCAGCAGGATGTCGCCTATCTCGTCGCGAAGTACGACCTTCTGGCTGTGCCCGTGGTCGACGACGAGACCCAGGAGATGCTCGGCATCGTCACCGTCGACGATGCCATCGATGCCGTCTTGCCCACTGCCTGGAAGAAGCGCTTACCGCGCTTCTCATAGCCCCCGCGGAGAGATCCTATGGCCAAGATCAAGCATCACGTGGTCTACACGTTCCGTCGTTTCTGGTTCTTTCTGGCCTTACTCGGTCCCGGTCTGATCACAGCGAGCGCCGACAACGATGCCCCGGGCATCGCTACCTATTCGATGGCAGGCTCCCGCTACGGTTATGCCTTTCTATGGCTGATTGTCGTCGTCACCATCGGCGAAGTGGTCGTTCAGGAGATGGCAGCACGGATGGGCGCGGTAACCGGGAAGGGCACTGCGGATCTTATCCGTGAGCGCTTCGGCGTCCGCATCACCACCTTCGCGATGATCTGTCTGCTCCTTGCCAATATGGGCACGACCATGGCTCAGTTCGCCGGCATCGCTGCCGGCACC
>JAXGUU010000131.1:0-10214 GCA_040774145.1 Anaerolineae bacterium | reverse complement strand
GGCGTCGTTATAGGCAAACTCACTGGCCAAGACCTTGGTCACCGTGCGGATGTCGCTCTTGTCAAAGAGCCAGGCCTCGAACGCCGTGACCCGCTTCGGATCGCCGGCGCCAAGTGTCTCCGAGATCCCGATGCCGCACTCGCCCAGGAAGTCGGAACCGATCTCGATGCTGAATGAGGGGTCAAAGTAGTCATCGCCCAACACATAGGGCGTGTTGAAGGACTTGACGGGACGGTCGCCCTCGATGATGGTGGTATCCAGCTCTCCGATGGTGCCGCCCTCTGCACCCCGACCGACCTCCGGGCCGGCGACACTGCGGTCGCGACGGCGTCCGGCGAGCGTATACCAGCCGACGCCTAGGGCACCTATGACCAGCATCAGGACGGCGAGTATGCCCACGATGCGTAGAATCCGGGCCAAGGGCGTCATAGCCGCGGCATCCTCAGCCGGTGCCTCCGCGCCCGGCATCAGGGCGCCCGGGTTCTGGGCCATGATCTGCTGGAGGCCTGTGAGGGCGGGTACGTACTCCTGGACTCGATAGGCCCCGGCTTTCTCAGCCGCCAGCTCGAGATCCGACTGCAGCAAGCCCTCCTCGGCCAACCACGACACGTGTTTGGACTTGGGTAGATCCAATCCGAGCCGGCGTTGAAGGAGTTCTAGATCACCCGTGCGGTAGAACTCGTCAGCGCTCGTCGCCAGATAGGCGGAGCGCCAGTCCTCGCGAAGATGCGCGGGGGTGGCGTTGGTCCACTCGACAGGGAAGAGTCCCCATCCAAGCGCGAACCACCCGATGAGCAGGCCGACGACCAGGCAGATAAGGGCCTTGTACTTGTCCCAGATGGGTTGGAGCTTGACCATCACCTGGGCGAAGAGGGTGAAGACCTTGGCCAGTAGCGTGTCAAACATAGGATATTCCTCCCGGCTTAGATGGAGAGTCTGTCTTCATTGTGTTCGGTTTGAACCTAATTATATCCCGATACAAGATTACCATACATCTGTTGTGATTGCAAGCAAGTGCTAGGCTATGCCATGCGTTTTTGTGTGCACAGCGACAGCTTGGTCAACTATCACTGATCGCGACTTCCCGGATGGTCAAGGGTGAGGGCACCGCGCCGCTCGTGCGCCTTGACCGGTTGATGGGGAACGGTATAATCGCTGCGAGATTGCCTATGATTGCTTGGCGTACACTTCTTCAGGACTACCTCGAGAGCAGCCTCTTGCGGCGGCTCTACTTCAACCGCCGCCGATGGCTCTTCCTCTCGACCGCGCTGTTGGTGTTGCTCGCGACCTCGCTCGCCGGCGGATGGTTGATCGCGGAGTTGGGGCCGCTGGCGGTGGCTATCGTCGCCGTGGGGCTGATCTACGTCGTCTGGGTGCTCTACGACCTGGAGATGGCCTACATCGGGGTGATCGGTGTGGTCTCGCTGCTGCCCTTTGCGTCGCTGCCCTTCAGCATTGGCTTTACTCCCACCTTTCTCGACCTGGCGCTCTTGGCGCTTATCGGTGCGTGGGTGCTGATCTTCATCCTGGGATCCGACCAGGCGCTGATCACGACGCCGGTGGGCGGCCCCGTTCTGGCCTTCGTCCTTCTTGCCGTCGCGGCCTTCGTCGCGGGGCTCTCTCACGGCGCCCTGACGAGCTATCTCGTGCGGCACTTCGCCGAAACCGTGCTGAGCATCTTCGTCTTCTACCTGGTGGTCAACTCCGTTCGCAACACGGGACGGCTCGGGCGGATCGTCCGTTGGCTGATCCTGGGCGCCGCTGCCGCCTCGCTGGTGGGCATCGTGCTCTATGTGATCCCCGAGGAGACGACGATCCGGGTCCTCTCGGCGCTCGGGCGCTTCGGCTATCCGACGGGGCAGGGGGTCATCTGGCACATCCGCGATGACCCCGAGCTGATGAAGCGGGCGACCGGCACCTCGGTGCACCCCAACGTTCTGGGCAGCCTGTTGGCCTTCGGCATCGCACTGATCGTTCCACAGCTGCTCTCTAAGCGATCGATCTTCAAGCCCTGGGTCGGGTGGCCTCTGGCGGCCCTCCTCGGCCTCGGCTTGGTGCTCACGATCTCGCGCGGTGCGATGGTGGGCGTGGCGCTGGCGGTGCTGACGGTCAGCGTGATGCGCTACCGCAAGCTGCTGCCCCTCTTCGCCGTGGCAGCGCTGCTCTTCCTGATCTCGCCCTGGTCGCAGGGGGTCGTGGACCACTTCATCGAGGGGTTTCTGTTCAGGGATCTCTCGACGCAGATGCGGATGGGTGAGTATAAGGATGCCTTGATCCTGATCCAGCGGTATCCTTTTCTGGGCGTGGGGTTCTCGGGAGCGCCCGACATCGACATCTATGTCGCCGTCGCCAGTCTCTACCTGACCATCGCGGCCCAGATGGGCATCGTCGGGCTGGTGGCGTTTCTAGTGGTGATCGGCATGGTGCTGTGGCGCTTCTGGCGTCGACGGGATGTCATGATCAGCTCGCCCGAGCTGGAGGCGCTCTGGTTCGGCCTGCATGCCGCGCTTATCACCGGTGTGATCAGTGGTGTCTTCGATCGCTTCTTCTTCAGTCTGGACTTCCACAACTCCGTCACGCTCTTCTGGCTGATGGTGGGCCTGGCTACAGCGGCGACCGAGCTGGTGGATGCGGAGGTACATGAGAGGGGTTAGGCCTGGAGGCCCTTGGGTAGGATGACCGGCGCGGGCGCCGCGCTGTGCGACAAGCCTTGTGCTTTGCCCGCCGTTCGGGTATACTTGGGGCATTCTGATCCCTAGACGCTGATCTCACAGGAGGCCCTCAATGAGACTCTCTTGCCTTCAGGACAATCTCTCCAAGGGGTTGGGTATAGCGGGGCGCGCTGTGCCTTCCCGGACCACGATGCCCATCTTAGGAAACATCCTCCTGGCGACCGACCACGGCCAACTGAAGCTGGGTGCCACCAACATGGAACTGAGCATCGTGCATTGGGTGGGGGCACGTGTCGAGACCGAGGGTGAGATCACGGTGCCTGCGCGTAACTTCATCGATCTGATGAACACGCTGCCACCTGATCAGGTCAACCTGACGCTGGACGAGGCGACGATGACGCTGCAGTTGAGCTGCGGTGCGGTGAAGGCCAGTTTCCGCGGCATTCCGGCGGAGGAGTTCCCGTTGGTCCCCGAACCCGACGGGGAGAACGGCTTCAAGGTCGAGGCCGAGGAGCTCAACGTAGGCCTTGAGCAGGTGACCTTTGCCGCCTCGTCGGATGACAGCCATCCGGTGCTGACCGGTGTATTGGCGGAGTTCGAGGGACAGTCGATGACGCTCGCCGCGGCGGATGGTTTCCGCCTATCGCTGCGGGAGATCCGGCTTGTCGATCCGGTGCCCTCGCCGTTCAGCGTGATCATCCCGGCGCGGGCGTTGCAGGAGCTGATGCGCATTACGAACGGTCTCGAGGAACCGGTCAGCATCTCCACGACCCGACCGCACAATCAGATCCTCTTCCAGATGCCCGATACGGTGCTCAACTCGCAGTTGATCGACGGCACCTTCCCGGACGTCCGCCGCATCATTCCCGCGTCATCGAAGACGCGCGTGGTGGTGGGGCGCGAGGAGATCCTGCAGGCGTGTAAGCGAGCGGCGATCTTCGCCCGGGACGTGGCCAATATCATCACGCTGCGCGTGGATGAGGGTGAGTTGACCGTCGCGGCGGACTCCGCCGAGTCCGGGCAGGGATCGACGCGTCTGGCAGCGAGCGTGGACGGCCCCGCGCTGGAGATCGCCTTCAACGTGCGTTTCCTGATCGACGTCTTCTCGGCATTGGACACGCCCCAGGTGTCGCTGGAGCTCAACACGGCGACGAATCCCGGGATTATCCGGGCGATCGGCGATGAGGCCTTCATCCACGTCGTCATGCCGATGCACCTTGGGCGACGTTAGGCCGACCATCGAGATCCATGAGCTGCCGCCGGAGAGCCTGCGTCGGGTTTGCCGTCCTGACGACCTAGCTTTCGATGTGACCGATGATCTGCCCTTTGAGCCGGGGATCATCGGGCAGGAGCGTGCGGTTGAGGCGCTGAGCTTCGGGTTGGACATTGATAGCCCGGGCTTCAACGTCTTTGTGATGGGGCCGACGGGCTCCGGGCGCCGTTCCATCATCCGCCGCGTGGTCGAGGAGAAGGCCGGGCGTGAGCCTGCGCCCGATGACTGGGTCTACGCTGTCTCCTTCGCCGAGCCCGACAAACCCCGCGCGCTTCGCCTCCCGCCCGGTAGGGGGCGCCAGCTGCGCGCGAGCATGGAGCGCTTCAGCGCGGTGCTGCCGGAGCGGCTCCAGCAGGCGTTCGACACCGACCGTTACGCCAACGCGCGCGAGGAGATCGAGCAGCAGTATCGCGCGCTGGAGCGTGAGGCGCTGGCGAAGGTGGAGGCTGCGTGTCGCGAGCGCGATTGTGTGCTGGTGCGCTCGCCTTCGGGGCTCTATATCGCGCCGGTGGGCGATGGTGAACTGCTCTCACCGGAGGCCATCAGCCAGCTCGACGCCGATCGCCAGGCGCGCATTCAGCATAACCTCGACGTGCTCGACGACCTGCTCGATGACGAGATGCGGCACCTGCGTGAATACGAACGGCGTTCCCAGGCCGACATCGACAAGCTCGATCGGGAGGTCGCAGACTTCACGGTGCGCCCGTTGCTGGATGAGGTGCGCACCAGCTACGCCGACCAGCCCGCCGTGCTGGCCTACCTCGAGGAGATCCGCGAGGATATCCTGTCCAACGTGGCGGTCTTCCAGATGGGCGAATCCTCGAGGGGGGAAGGCGAGGGAGCTTCGCTACTGGACGTCCCGATCAGCAAGCGCTATCGCGTCAACCTCTTTGTGGACAACAGCCAGCTGAAGGGGGCGCCGGTCATCGTCGTCGAGCGCCCCACCGCGCAACGGCTGCTGGGAGCGGTGGAGTACGATGTGCGCTTCGGGGCCAGTGTCACCGACCATACCCTGGTGCGGGCCGGGGCCCTGCATCGCGCGAACGGCGGCTATCTGATCGTCGACGCGGCCGGGCTGTTGGAGGACTACGATGCGTGGACGGGACTCAAGCTCTCGCTCGCGCAGGAGGTCATCCGCGTCGAATCGCCCAATGGACAGCGCCTGGTGCGGACGGTCACGCCCAGCCCCGAGGCGATCCCGCTCAAGGTCAAAGTGATCCTCATCGGCCTCCCTGAGGTCTTCTACACCCTCTACGACCTGGACGAGGACTTCGCCAAATTCTTCAAGGTGCAGGTCGACTTCGACACCGAGGTGGACCGGACGGCGGAGACCGAGAGGGCCTATGTGCGGTTCATCCGGACCCTCTGCCAGCGTGAGGGCCTGCTGCCCTTCACCGCCGAGGCCGCTGCTCGGGTTGTGGAGTTCGGCGCGCGCTGGGTCGAGGATCAGAACCGCCTGAGTGCGCAGTTTGGGCCGATCGCCGACCTGGTGCGCGAGGCCGATTACTGGGCCCGGCAGGAGGGGCAGGCGGTGGTGCGGCGCGAGGATGTGCTGGCGGCCCTTAGGCGGCAGCGACGGCGCGTGGGCTTGCTGGAGGAACTCGCGCTGCGCGCGGTGATGGAGGATCGCCTCGTTGTCGTGACCGCGGGCGCGATGGTCGGGCAGGTCAACGCGCTCACCGTGATGAGCTATGGGAGCAGCAGCTATGGGGTGCCCTGTCGTGTCACGGCCCGGGCCTATGTGGGCCGCGGCAGTGTGATCGACATCCATCGCGAGATCGATCTCGGCGGGCCGATTCATACCAAGGGTGTGCTGACGTTGATGGGCTATTTCGGCGGTCAGTACGGCACGAGCCGGGCCCTCTCTATGGAGGCTAGCCTCAGCTTCGAGCAGGTCTACGATGACGTAGAGGGCGACAGTGCCTCGTGTGCTGAGCTGTACGCCCTGATCTCCGCGGTTGCCAAGGTGCCTTTGCGCCAGGATCTCGCGGTGACCGGTGCTGTCGACCAGTACGGCAACATCATGACCATCGGCGGCGTCAATGAGAAGATCGAGGGCTTCTTTGAGGTCTGCCGGCTGCGTGGCTTGACAGGTACGCAGGGCGTGATCATCCCCAGGGCCAGCGTGCGCAACCTGATGCTCGACGACGACGTGATCGCTGCAGTGAGCGCGGGGCAGTTCCACATCTACCCGGTCGCCACAGTTGACGAGGGCCTCGCGCTGCTCACGGGGCAGCCGGTCGGTGTGCGCGACGAGGCGGACCAGTTTCCGCCCGACTCTGTCCACGGTCGCGTCGCGAGCCGGTTGGAGGCCTTCGCCAGCAGCGAGGATGGCAGCGGCGCCGAGGGCGACGAGGTGGAGGAGGACTAGCTGCGCGGGACCCTCAGCCCGAGCGGATCTCGATGCCCTTCATCGTGTAGTAGAAGGCCACCGACTCGGCCATACCGTCACGCAAGCGGCGCGCCACCTGGTCGCAGACATCGACGAAGAGCGGGTGCTCCTCGCCGCGTGGGCAGATCACGCCGAGTCGCGCGCGGCTCCCGGATCGCTCAATGCCCCACTGTCCCTGATAGCGCCGCCGGAAGGTCTCTCCCAGGAAGGCGCACCAGACCATGCGCATCTTAGGTGACGGTTCGGGGAACTGGCGCTGATAGCGTTCGATGCACTCATCCAGCGTCTGCAGGCCGATCGCGTCATAGTCGACATCGAGCCCTGCATAGCGTGAGAGATTAAGCTTGGCGCGATCAGCGAGCTGAGTGAGCTCGTGCGATCGCTGCGGCGGGATGAATTCGATCGTGCGCTTTGGCATAGTCGTCCTCTTGTCTTGAGCCTGAAGCGATTATAGCATTGCCCTGTGGGCTGCGCAATCCACCGACTTTGTCAGAGAGGGTCTTTGCACTATAATGCGGTTCACACCTTCGATCGCGAGGAGCGGATAGTATCATGGAGATCATCTGGCATGGGCTGGGCTGCTTCACCCTCACGGAGCGGGGCTATCCGACGGTCGTCACCGATCCGTTCGATCCCTCCACGACGGGGCTGCGACTGCCCCAAGGCGCGACGGATATCGTGACCTGGAGCACGCTGCTGGAGGACCCCAAGGATGCACGCTGGCCCGGGCTGCGTGGCGAGATCCATACCCTGGCCTCTCCCGGCGAGTATGAGATCGGCGGTGTCTTCATCACGGGGATCGCGTCGGCTTCCGGCCATTCAGGGAGGCCGGGAGAGAACATCATCTTCATGGTCAACTACGGCGGTGTGGTCGTTTGCCACCTGGGGGAACCGAGCCAGGCACCGACTCAGGCGCAGGTCGAGGCGATGGGGCGCGTCAATGTGCTCCTCGTTCCGGTGGGGACGAGCGGCGGGTTCACGTTGGCCAAGGCCTCCGAGACCGTCAGCCTAGTGGAACCCGATGTCGTGGTCCCGATGCAGTATCAGACACCGGACCTTTCGCTGAAACGCGACGCCGTGGAGGGCTTCCTCAAGGAGATGGGCATCACACAGCCTACCGTGCTGCCAAGCCTCAAGGTGGTGGCAGGGGTTGAGCCCGAGGAGACCCAGATCGTGCTGCTCGAGCCCCGCGCCTAGGCCGCGCGGGAGGTGTCGGATGAGGAGGCGTCGATGCGCGGTCGCTTGATAGGGGGTGTGGCCATTGTGCTGGTGCTGGCAGCCGGCGTTACCGCCGCGTTGCTGCTCTCGGGGCGGTCACCTGATGGAGCTGATCTGGATACCATCCAGGCCGAAATCGACGAAGGGCGCTTCGAGAGCGCTCAGGAGAAGCTCGAAACGGTCCTGGCGCGTGATGAGACGAACGCCGAGGCGCACTTCAAGCTGGGGTTGGTGCTCTTCAACCTGGGCGACTTTCAGGGAGCAGAGGAGCGCTTCAACCGCTCGCTGTTGCTGGAGCCGGATCGCGCTGCGGCGGTCCATCACAATCTTGGCGTCCTCGCCTATCAGATGGGCGACATGACGACGGCTATGGCCGAGTTCGAGGCCGCGCTCGCTGCCGATCCTGAGGACGAGGATACGCGCTATCAGCTCGGCGCCGCCTACCTCATCCAGGCCTTCCCCATGCGCGCGTTGGAGCCCGACAGCGGCTTGCTGGACAGGGCACAGGCGGAGTTCGAGCGGGCGCTCTCCATCGCCCCGCAGAAGCCCGAGGCCCTGGTCGGCCTGGCGAACGTCTATATGCTGCGTGATGATATGGCTGCTGCCATCGATCTGCTGGAGCAGGCGCTGGATCAGACCCCTAACATGCGCGAGGCCCTCTTCGCGCTCGGACGCGCTTACGCTGTGGCCGGGCGACTGGAGGATGCGCGGGCAACCCTACGACGGTTCCTGGAGACCGAACCGCCCGCCGTGTGGGCGCAGCAGGCGCAGGAGATCCTGGCGAGCCTCGGTGACTGAGGCTCGCGGACGAGTGGGATGGAGCTGAGACATGGGAACACCGATTAAGCTACTGCTAACCTGGGACATCACGCCGGGTCAAGAAGAGGCGTGCTTCGGCTTCATCACTCAGGACCTGCCGCCGGCGATGCAAGAGGCCGGGCTCGAGCTCACCGATGCCTGGTTCACGGCGCACGGCGATTGGCCCCAGATCAGGATCGGGTTTGTGGGCACCGACCTCCAGGCCTTGGAGGCCTACCTGACCTCGGAAGCATGGCGCCGCATGCGGCAACGGCTCGCGGTGTACACGCAGAACTATCAGGAGCGGGTCGTGGTCGCCCGCGGCGGATTCCAGATCTAGACCTCTGTCCTACGCGGCTCGATGCCGGGCAGGGTCAGTTGCGCCGACGCCTGTTCGACCATCGGGTCCAGCCCCAGATAGGCTTCGAGCTCGGCGCGTTCGCGGATCTCCCCGATCATCCGCCGCAAGTGCCTGAACTTGATGAAGGTCCATCGATGCTCGCTCACCAGCTCACGTAGGCGAGGATCGCGGCGCAGTTTCAGGGCGACGAGTGCCGCCCGTCCGCCGGGCACGATCAGACAGCGTTGCCCGTCGCAGGGTGGGGGTGCTTTCAGCAGGTGGGGTCCCAAGAGCGCCGTCGTGGTGCATCGGAAGAGGTAGGGCTCGTGCCGACCTTCCTTCCAGACGACGTCACCGCCAAGGCGGCGTCCCACATCGTAGCCCAATCGCGTACCGAGTGTGCTCACCTCGGCCCGCATCTGCTGCAGCTCGGCCCGCCGTCGCCCCGGCTCATCCTCGCGGCGCAATGAGAGGGTGCCCGGCGCTTCGGTCGTGGTGTAGGCGCTGATGCAGGCGTTCACCAGCTCGGGGTCAGGTGAGCTCACGCCGGCGAAGAGGGCGTACAGGGTGCCGATGAGGTGCTCGGTCGTCCAGGGTCCCTCGTTCGCCAGCAGCTCCGCGGTCTGCGCCTCGACACGATCCGCTAAGGGTGGCTCAACTCCGTGCGCTGTCCGCAGCCAGATGTAGGGCCCCTCCGCGACCTGGAGATCCGATGCGGTGGTGGTGTCAGGCGCAGGCAGCTCCGCCACCTCCGTCTCGAGGACGCCAAGGCCCTCGAGCAGCTGCCGGTGGGTCGGCTCACCGCGCCTGCGCAGCACGTCGCTGTAGGCGGCGTCACCCCCGTCGGAGGGGACCTCCCCTGCCTTGGGGGCGCGCCGGTCTGAGCCGGTCAGCAGGAGCCGGTAGCCCAGAGGTGGACAGGCCATCCATCGCTCAACGTGCAGGTCGCTTTGCTGGGCGCTGTGGACCACGGCCCGCACCGGCGCCGCCCCGCTGCCCGAGGTGACGACAAAGATCGGCGCGCCGGCTCGGATAACCGGTGTAAGCCGGTGGAAGGCAGCCGCCAGGCTCTTGCGGTACCACTCCCAATCGAGGCGCCGCCGGCTCAGGAAGCCCCGCAGTCCCGCGGGCAGATCCGGCCCCCACAGCCAGGTGGCCCAGAGGATGGAGAGCGCCCAGAAGGACGCCTCAGGCGGACGGACCTCGAAGAGAATGACCTTCACCTCGGCCTCAAGCTGCTCACGATCCAGCTCTTGGAGCGAGCGGTTCAGCAGGAGGTAGGCCGGCGTGCCGCTGCTCAGCAAGGCTTCCCAAGAGGGGGCGAGGTCGGCTGCGGTGACGGGGCTCTCGCCGGCGGGGTAGGCGCCTGTATAGGCGTTGATCGCTTCCTCCAACGCCGTCCACACGTTGATCTCGAGGAAACGCTGCGGTGGGCGCAGGCTTCGTAGGCGCTCGGACGAGGTCTCGTAGGGTGTGAGGCTGCTGGATCGGTGGAGGGCCTCGAGGCAGAGCGCCTCGATC
>JAXGUU010000130.1:0-10227 GCA_040774145.1 Anaerolineae bacterium | reverse complement strand
CGCCCATCCGCTATCAGGTGCAGATCGGCCTCCTGGATACCGAGATCCACGAACGTCTGATCGCCTCCACCGGCGACGGCACGCCCCTCGATCCGGCAGTCGTGGGGGCCGTCAGCGTGGTGCCCGACGAGCACCAAGAGGCCCCGGATGCACTCACGGTCGACGTTGCCTTCGATGACGGCATCCGGCTCGTCGGCTATCGAGCCCCCGAGGTCGCCCTCCCCGGCAGCACCGTCACGGTCACCCTGATCTGGTCACCCACAGCGACACCCACCCACGACCTCGTCGCCTTCGTTCACCTCTGGCAGCCGGGCGATCCTGTGCCGCTCGCGCAACACGACAGCCGACCACGTGAGGGCTGGTTCCCCACCCTCGCTTGGCGAGCCGGCGACCTCATCGAGGACACCCACGAGTTCGCCATCCCGCGGGATCTCGAACCCGGGACCTATCCCCTCTGGGCCGGTCTTTATCGACCCGAGGACGGTGAGCGACTGCCGGCCTCCGGCGTTCAGGGCCGTCTCCTGCATGATCTTGTGCCGCTCGGATCGTTGCACATCGAGGCCCACTGAGGATTGATAGGTGAGGGGCCGCCCAGGGGGACCGCAAGGAACGGGGAATCAACCGATGACGACCGATGAATCACCCATTCGAGTGCTGATTGTCGACGACCACGCCGTCGTACGAAGTGGCCTGGGTACCTTCCTGATGGTCTACGAGGACCTGGAGCAGGTCGGTGAAGCTGACAGTGGCGAGGAGGCCCTACGTCTTTGCGAGGAACACCGGCCTGACGTCATCCTGATGGACCTGGTGCTGCCGGGACAGGACGGTGCGACCGCAACGCGGATCATCCGCGAACGTTGGCCCGAGACCCAGGTCATCGCCCTCACCAGCTTCAAAGAGGAAGAACTCGTCCAGAGTGCGCTCCAGGCGGGAGCGATCGGCTATCTTCTCAAGGACGTCTCAGCCGACGATCTGGCCGACGCCATCCGCTCGGCCCACGCCGGGCGCCCAACGCTGGCCCCCGAAGCAGCGGAGGCCCTGATCCAGGCAGCCTGCACAGACCCACGCTGGGTGCCGACCTCACGGATCGAGAACGCGAGATCCTTGGGTTGATGGCCGAGGGGCTAAGCAACCCGGAGATCGCCGAACGCCTCGTCGTCAGCCGCTCGACGGTGAAGTTCCACGTCAGCAACGTGCTGGTGAAACTGGATGCCGACAGTCGTACCGAAGCCGTCGCCATCGCTTTTCAGCACAAACTGGTCTGATCCGACAATCGGATTCGCTGCAACCTCACGCCTACCCCCACGTAGTGTATAGGAGGCATGAACCAGGTCCAAACCGTGTCGTGGATACCGGCACGGTCAAGCGTTGCATCAGCGGAAAGCAGCACCCTATGCCTACGAACAGACGCAGGAATATCACGTCGGGCATTCTGTTGATCTTGATCGGTCTCACCTTCTTGGCATTCCAGGTCTTCCCCGGATTGAGGATCTGGGCCGACCGTGAGTTCACGTGGCCCATGACCATCATTTTCGTCGCCTTTGGGCTGCTGGTCCTCGGCGCGTTGACCGGGACGGCGGATCTGTTGGCGCCCGCCTCCATCGTCGGCGGCATCGGGGGCATTCTCTATCTCCAGAATGCGCGTGTCCTGACGTGGGAGAGTTGGGCCTACCTCTGGACGCTGATTCCCGGATTCGCCGGCATCGGCGTCTTCCTAGCCGGATTGGTCAAGTGGAGGCGGAAGGAGATCATCGACGGCCTGCAGACCGTCCTGGTGAGTGGGGTCCTCTTCCTCGTCTTCGGCTCGTTGATGGGCGAGATGTTCGGACACTTTCCCTTCCGCGACTACCTGCCCGTCCTCCTGATTGCCCTGGGGCTCTTCCTTTTCGTCCGCGCACTCCTCGATCGGCGGCGCTAGCTCTATGACGCTCGTAGACGTTCAGAAGGGAGTTGATCGATGAAGCTATTGCACTCCAGGGTGCTGTGGGGCGTCCTGCTCATCCTGGTCGGGGTGCTCTTTCTGCTTGAGAGCCTGGCAATTCTGAGCCTGGGCAACGCCTGGGCCGTGCTCTTTGCCGCCGCAGGCGTCGTCTTTGGTTACGTCTACGTCGAGGATCGCAGCCGCTGGTGGACCCTGATCCCGGCCCTGACGTTGATCGGCATTGGAGGCCTCATCGCCATCGCCAGCCTCTTTCCCGAGATGGGGGGCGCGTGGGGCGCCGGCTTCTTTCTCGCCATGCTCAGCCTCAGCTTCTGGAGTATCTACGTCACCACCGGACGAGAGCAGTGGTGGGCCATCATCCCGGGCGGGGTCCTGTTGGCCCTGGGACTGGCCATCGGGTTGGAGCCGTTCATCAGCGGCGAGGCCTTCGTGGGCATCTTCTTCCTGGGTATGGGGGCCACCTTCGGCTCGCTCTACCTGCTGCCGACGCCTGAGGGGCGCATGGGATGGGCACTCGTCCCGGCAGCCATCCTCGGTGCGATGGGCCTGATCTTTCTGTCGCTCGCCACCCCCCATGCGGGCCTCATCTGGCCCGTGCTGCTGATCCTGATCGGCGGCTATATCCTGCTGCGCAACCTGCGCGAGTAGCGACAGCGAAGGGAGACAGATCATGGAACCTCGCCGCATCAGCCTGGTAGGTCCGACGCTTCTCGTTGGCTTAGGCGTCATCCTGCTGCTCAACAACGTCGGCTACATGAACTGGGGATTCTGGGACATCCTGCAGTTGTGGCCAATCCTGCTGATCGCCGCCGGACTGGAGATCCTCCTGGGCCATCGCTCGATCTGGGCCTCGCTCATCGCGGCGGTCATCGTCCTGGCCCTGCTCGTGGGGGGCGTGCTCATCGTGGGACGAGGCACTGGAGCGGTCACCGGGGCCGGAGAGCAGATACAGATCAGCTATCCGCGCGATGGCGCCTCGAGCGCGACGATCATCCTGGAGCCGGCGGTGACCAGCCTCTCCGTCGACGCTCTGGTCGATGCGCCGGAGCTCGTCGCCGGCAGCGTGCGAGTGCGTCGCGACGAACGGCTGGAGGAACGCTTCATCTCCGGCGATCACGCACAGCTGACCCTGGCCTCGCAGTCGATAGGGCCCCGAAGCTTTGTCGGGCCTGCACGCTACGCAGCGTGGGACCTCGCCTTGAACCCCGACGTGTCCATGGACCTGAGCGTGCAGTTAGCTGTGGGCCAGGCGGAGATCGATCTCACGCACCTGACGATCGAGCAGGCTAAGGTCAGCATCGGAGTTGGTCAGATCGAGGCGACGCTGCCCGCCACCGGCAACACCGAGCTGCGCATCGAGGGCGGCGTAGGCACCCTCCGCATCAACCTACCTGAAGGCCTGGGGGTGCGGATCATCACCGAAGCCGCGCTGGTCACCCGCGATCTACCGTCGGACTTCCTGCGCGCCGACAACGTCTACACATCGCCCGGCTACGATCGAGCGGACTATCGGGCCACGGTGACGGTGGGCCTGGGGGTCGGCACGATCACGGTCAGGCGCGTAGCCGGGAACTGATCCGCCCGTGCTCCGTTCGGGAGTGCGAGCGTTGGAGGCCTGCATCCGCACGGACAAACGACCTGCTAGCTGACCGAAGAGTGAAATGTGATACCCCTGGAGTGAGGGCTATCGCACTTCACTCTTCGGTCAGCTGTGTCGCCTGGATCCTAGCGATCCGCAGGACTCGCCGCTGGACCAGCTCGCCCCGAGACGGGGCGAGGAGCCTACAACTGAAAGCTTGCAGCCCCGTCCTCGGGGCGTCGGACGCGGTCGCCAGGCTGCCGGCGCACGGCGCTTTCGCTGGAAGCCCATATGACCTGCCGGTAAGCCAAATGCGTTAGCCATGGCCCTAGAGTGTTGACAAGCGGGCGGTTTCCCGTATAATAACCATCGCTGGAGCCCGAGTGGCGGAATCGGCATACGCGGCAGCTTGAGGAGCTGTGCCCTTTTGGGCGTGGAGGTTCAAGTCCTCTCTCGGGCATCCCAAGGCCCCCGGTCTGAGACCGGGGGCCTTTTGTTATTAGCCGACGCCGCCCAAGGCGGCGAGCGCCAGCCCGCCCAGCATGCCGGCCCGGGCCCCCAATAGCGACGGCTCGATCCGCACGTCATCCACCGGGAACATCTGCACACGACGGCGCACCGTCTCGCGCACCGCGTCGAAGAGCAGATCGCCGATCTGGGCCACGCCGCCCCCCAACACAACCAGCTCGGGGTGCAATGTGACCACCACATTCGCAATGCCGATGCCGACATACTCAGCCGCGCGCACCAAAGCGTCGCGCACCGCCCCATCGCCCGCTTCAGCTGCCAGCGCCATCTCCCGGGGCGTGATGCGCCGGGCGTCCCCCTCAACCAGGGCATGCAGGGCGGGCGCGCGCCCACTCTCCATCAGCCACATCCCCTGTGCGCTGATCGCCGGCCCGCTGGCGAGTGTCTCCAGACAGCCGCGATTGCCGCACCCGCAGAGGGGACCGTCAGGCAGCACGGTCTGATGCCCGAGCTCTCCCGCAGCTCCCAGGGGGCCAAGCCGCAGCTTCCCATCGATCACGATACCGCCCCCGATCCCGGTCCCGAGCGCGAAGAAGGCCATCGTTACCGCGCCACCAAGCCCGTGCCCATAGGTGAGCTCGCCCAGCGTGGCAGTCCGCACATCGTTCAGCAGGTAGACGGGACAGCTCATCTGCGGCGCCAGGATGTCGCACACGGCAATGTCGCGCCACTGCGTGGGAAGATTCGGCAGGAACCGGGTGATCCCACGCCCCACATCCGCGAGCCCCGGCACGCCCATCCCCGCAGCCGCCGGTCGAGTACCCACGTCATCGGCCATCGCGTTCACCAATTCGGCAATGCGGCCCAGCACGGCAGTCGGTCCCTCATGCGAGGCGGTCGGGATCGTGCGCTCAGCGACCACCTGCCCTTCTGCGGTGCCGAAGGCACAGGCTACCTTCGTCCCGCCCAGATCGATACTTGCATACAGTTGGTCAGCCATGTTGTGATGTCACCTCAGACGTGTGATGTCAGGCCTACTCACCCTGCAGCCAGGGGAAGTCGTAGGTCGGTCGGTTGACGTAGCGATCCATCGTCACCCGCAGCCGCGCCTGCGACCACGGGGCCAGCTTGACCCGCAGGTAACGATCGTTGACGGCGACGGCGGGCGAGGTGGGCGCTTCGGCATCTCGCACCTCGGCGAACTGGTGCTCACCGAAGCCACCGGCCTGCACCACCACGTCACGGGCGGCGAGCGGGTGGGTATTGACCAACGACACGGTCAATCCCTCGGGGGTGATCTCCCCCACCAACGCTGCCACGTCATTGGGTAGGCCGGGGCGCCCGGCTTCTGGGTCGAAGTAACGCACGCTGGCGTGAAGAAGCCCACCGTGGTAGATCGCCGCCGGCGTGCCCATCGCCATCTGCATCAGGCCCTCAGGGACAACGGGATTGAGGTCCTGCCAATGATGGACGTCCCACGCCTCGAGCTTCGACCAGTCGTCGCGATCGATCTTGTCAAGGCGCTGCTGCATACACGTGACCGTATCGTCAAGCACCTGTGTCGGGAAGTCGGGGTTCTCTCCGGCCATGTAGCCGAACCAGCGCTCAGGCCAGAAGTGACCCGCTTTGCCGAAACGGGGCGGCGCTGTGGTCCATCCCTCACGGTCCGGAAAACGTGCCTCCAGGCGTGCCAAATCCTCGGGATCGCGGCTCATAAAGTAGAGGTGCACATGATGGCGCGGCTCCATCGTCCGATAGTCGAACCATCCCCCATCGCCGTAGCGGAAGGGCACCTTGACCACCCCGCCCTCATCACGTCGCAATGACCACAGCAGGTCGCCCTGCGAACGGTGAAGGTCGAGCCAGGTCGGGTCACCCGTCAACAGCGTGGCGTTCTGGCCCGCGATCAACGTCGACTCCAGGATGATCCAGGCGCCGTGGGGCCAGCGCCAGCCATAGTAGCCGCCCCACCACTTCCCATTCATCCGCTCGCCGATCTTGTCTGTGGGGCCGATGTTGTCGGGCATGATGCCGTTGTTACGCGCCGTCCGTTGGCGCCAGGCATCGAGGTAGTCCAGCACCCACTGCCGGTAACGCTCGTCCCCGGTGTAGAGATAGGCACTCGTCACCAGACTCGTAGCATTGAGATTCAGCGGCACATCACCGGGCACCATGCGTTCGTTCATCAGCGCCAAGATCGCCTCAAACGTCGCGTCGTCATTCCAGTCCAGCTTCGCCAGCGGATCCCTGACCTCAAAGCCCGGCACATCCTCATAGGGTGTCAGGTAGTTCGCGAGCACGGGGCGATGCGTCACCCAATCCTCCGCCGACATCTCGAATCTCGGTCCCCGGCTTCCGTTGATCGGCGAGCGGATCATCTTCAGGTCGGGATCCCAGTTCGGCGCCTCGGGATCGTCCCCGGTGTACATAGCGGCAAAGCGCAGGGCCCGGGTCCGATCGACGAAATGATAGGGGTCCGCCATCGCCAGGTAGTAGATGTAGGTCGAGCTCTCGCCATGGTGCATCCAATCGTAGTAGGCATCGAACTCGCGCCACACCTGTCCATAGCCGGTGAACTGCCAGGTCACGGCATCCCACTCGCGGCGCGCCAGCGCATGCACCTCCTCGCTGCCGCCCAGCAGGTAGAGGAGGGCGAAGGTCAGGAAGCTCTCATAGCCATCGTCCGACCCATCCATCCCCGGCCACGCATCGCGCCAGATCAGCGTGCCGTCGGGACGTGTGTAGCGCTGCACAAACGCAACCGCCGCCTCGTTCATCAGGTTGATCAGATAGCGCTGCTTAACCGCCCAGCCCGGAGGATGTGCGCGCCCTGCCGCCTCGATCGTCGCAATGTGGTCCATCGTCACCATCGTCGGATGTCCTTTCTCAGCCTTGTGAGGTCTGATGCAGATGCGGGCTCCTGTGCCCCCTTACCCGGCGCTATTCTACTCCCGCGACATCCATCCGCAACCGCTCAGACGATGCGCCGCTGCGCTACAGGCTAGCGTAGGACGTCCAGCAGATTGCTGTAGCTGTCCGTCCACAACCTCAGGCCCGGGTCATAGCGCGCCTGCAGATCGGTCGCCTGACGCCACCGCGCGTCCTCGAACGCGCCGGGATCCCGGCTCAGAACGGCCCAGCGCGAGGGAAAAAGTGCGGCGCCATCACCCGGGTCGTCGACCAGAACCCCGTGCAGGTCCAGCGCCGCCCCCAGCCCGGCGACCATCGGCGCCAAGTCAAGGTGTGTGGTGCTGATATTGATGGCGAGTAGCCCGTCGGCTAGGAGATGGGCCAGATAGAGCTCAAAGGCCTCAAGCGTGAGCAGGTGCACGGGCGGCGCATCTCCGCTGAACACGTCGGCGACCAGTAGATCATAGGCCTCGCCACCTTCGACTTCACGCAGAAGGGAGAGGCGCGCATCCCCGGCTACGACCTCGACCGTCGCCGCGGAATCCTGAAGATAGCTGAAGTAGCCCCCTGCTCCGTCGGCATAGCGGATGACCTCAGGATCGATCTCGTAGAAGCGCATCAGGTCACCGGGACGCCCGTAGGTCGCCAGGGTCCCGGCGCCCAGCCCTAAGATGCCGATGCGCCGACCGGCATCCGCCTCCTGCACCTGCGCGACGGCCATCCCGACGCCGCTCGCCGGCCCGAAGTAGGAGGTGGGCAGCACGCGCAGCGCCGGGTCCACGAACTGAACGCCGTGGATCGTCGTGGCATGGACCATCCGGTAGGCGGCTTGCGGCGGATCACCCAACCCGATCGCCTGAACCCGCAGCACGCCATAGAAGTTGCGCTCCGCCGCCACCGTTCCCTGATAGAAGCTGCGTTCGGAGCTGCGCAGGATGTTCAGCGATGACAGAATCCCCACGGCGAAGATCACGACCATCACAATCTGCAGCCACTGCCGCCGGGCAATCGGGGAGTGATCGTCGAGCGCCACCACGAGCGCCGCCAACACCCAGCAGGCTAACAGCGCGATGGGAAACTCCGCCGTCGAGCGAAAGAGCACCGGCGCGACCAGGTTCACAGAGACCCCCCCAAGCGCCCCGCCTACCGCCTGCAACAGATAGAAACGCGTCAGGTCGCCGCTCGTAGGCCGAAGCAGAGCCAGCTCCCCATGGCTGACCAGACAACCTGAGAAGAGCAGAAGGCCATAGACGCCCAACTGGATCGCCAGCGGGAAAGCGTTGCCGCGCAGGAAGACGTAGCCGAAGAGCTGCGTGGCGACCAACAGCACGACGATCGCCCAGCGTCCGTATCCCCACCTGGCGCCGAAGACCATCACAAAGGTCAGCAGATACAGCGCCAGCGGTCCCACCCAAAGGAGCGGCACCGCCGCGACGTTCTGCGTGATCTGGTTCGTCGTCCCCAGCAGGAGGATCGAGCCGACCGTAGAGAGCATCAACCAGAGCACGGGACGCCACCACGGCAGCCGCTCCACCTGCTGCACCCCATCGTCACCCGCCGCGCCCCCTCGCCTGAGGAGCGACCACGCGACACCGCCCAACGTCACAGCGAAGGCGAGGTAACCGATCGACCAGCTGTTCGCTTGCCCATAGATCGAGGCAATGGGCTCCAGCAGCAGGGGGTAGCCGATGAGCGCCAGAATGGAACCGGCGTTGGAGAGCGCATAGAGCGGGTAGGGTGTCCGGTCCGGATAGCGGTCAGCATACCACGCCTGGACAAGCGGACTGGTCGTGGAGAGCACCAGGTAGGGCAACCCCACGCTCGCTGTCAGCGTCAGGAGCAGCTGCACAATGGGCGGGCGGTCTCCCATCGGCGCCCAACCCGCATGTGGCGTGATCGGGGTCCGCCACCTCATCAGGTGGAGCCCCATGAGCACCAGCGAGCTCGCCACCAACCCCAGGTGCAGCAGGATCTGCCTGCGAGGCCTCAGCCGACGGATCACCAGGTGGCTATAGGCGTAGCCCACGAGAAGCAACAGCTGAAAGAAGAGCATCGCCGCCGACCACACCGAGGCACTGCCCCCGAACCACGGCAACACCACCTTCCCGATCAGCGGCTGAACCAAGAAGAGCAAGAGAGCGGAGATGAAGATCGTCAGGGCGAAGGCCACAGCGCTGCGCTCCTCCGGTGAGGGTTTCCCATCCGAGACTCAGGGTATATACTCGCAGACAACCTGCACATCAACGTGTTCCTCAAGGAGGTTATGGATGACAAGCGTACGCTTTGGGATTGTGGGCGTCGGCGGCATGGGCAGCGGGCACGCCCGGAATATGCCCTTCATCGAAGAGGCCGAGCTCACCGCAGTCTGCGACATAGCACCGGATGCGCTCCAGGCAGCGGTCGACGCCTTTGAGGTGCCCGGCTTCGACAACCACATCGACCTTCTCGAGAGCGGCCTGGTCGATGCCGTCCTCATCGCCACGCCGCACTACTTCCACCCGCCCATCGCCGTCGACGCGATGGCACGCGGCATCCACGTCATCAGCGAAAAGCCGATGGCCGTGACCGTCTCCGGAGCCGAGGCTATGATCAAGGCGGCGAAGCGCTCGGGCGTCGTCTTCGCCGTGATGTTCCAGCAGCGAACCCTGCCGATCCACCAGGCGGCGAAACAACTCGTGGACGAGGGTCGCCTCGGCGAGCTCTACCGCACCCTGCTGATCGACGCCCACTTCCGCAGCCAGGCCTACTACAACTCCGCGGGCTGGCGTGCGACGTGGAAGGGCGAAGGGGGCGGCGTGCTGCTCAATCAGGCGCCCCACGGGATGGATCTCTTCACCTGGCTCGGCGGGATGCCCTCGCGCGTGATCGCCAAGGTCAACACGCGCCAACACCAGATCGAGGTCGAGGATGAGGCCTCGGCCCTGCTCGAGTACCCCAATGGGGCCATCGGCTACATCCACGAGAGCGTCAACGAGTATCCCACCGGGATGCGGCTGGAACTCTGCGGTGAGCACGGCAGGCTGCTCATCGCGAACGACAAGCTCCACTTCTGGGAGGTGCCCAACGGCGTCCGCGCCACCTCCGACACCACCGAAGCGATGTGGGGGCATCCCGACGCCGAGGAGATCGAGGTACCTCTGGAGGAGGCGCCTACCGGACACGGCGCCATCGTCGCCAACGTCGCCCGCGCCATCCTGTTCGGAGAGCCCTTGATCTCGCCCGGGCCTGAGGCGATCTACAGCCTTGAACTTGCCGATGCGATGCTCCTCTCGGGCCATACGGGCCGGCCCGTGGACCTACCCGTGGATCGCGGGGCCTACGACGCCTT
>JAXGUU010000129.1:0-10250 GCA_040774145.1 Anaerolineae bacterium | reverse complement strand
TTCGACGGCTTCCACGCGGTCCCTGCCGATAATGCGCTTCACCGTATGCTGGAGCTGGAGGGGAATGTCAAAGTCCAGGAGGCCCTGGACGTAGTTGCGGCTCAGGCCGGTGAGATAGGGCATCACCTCAAGCACCCGCTCGACCTTGGCGCCCTCGAAGGTCAAGCGGCGCGCCATGATCATGCCGATATCGCCCGAGCCCAGGATGACGACGCGCTTGCCGGGCATGTAGCCCTCGACGTTGACCCAGCGCTGCGCCGTTCCGGCGGTGTAGACACCTGCAGGACGCGTGCCGGGGATGCGGATCTGGGCGCGCGTGCGCTCGCGGCACCCCATCGCCAGCACCACAGCTTTGGCCTCGATCTCTGAGAACCCCGCACGACCCCCGGTGACGTAGAGCGTGCGGCGGTCCCCCGCTTGGACGGGTGTTTCGTCGATCTCCAGGACCATCGTGTCGCGCAGCGTAGCGATGTTCAACGCCTGCACATCGTCGATGAAACGCTGGGCGTAGCTGGGGCCGGGCAGGTCCTCGCCGAAGATCTCCAGGCCAAAGCCGTTATGAATACACTGCAGGAGGATGCCGCCCAGTTCGTGATCGCGCTCCACGATGAGGACATCGTCCGCGCCCGCCTTCTTGGCGGCGATGGCGGCGGCAAGGCCTCCCGGGCCGCTGCCGATGACCACGACGTCGTAGCGGTGGGTCGTGCGGGTTCGGATGGACATCTTACCCCACCTCCAGGTCTTTGGTGCGGCGCACCAGGAGTTCCGATGCTGTGCCCTTCTTGCTCACCGTCAGAGGATCGATGGCCAGCTCGCGGGCGAGGATCTCCACGACGCGGGGCATATCGAAGGCACCCTGGCAGCGCCCGGTGCCCAGCCACGTCCGACGCTTGATGGCATCATAGGAGTCGGCGGGGATCGGTGCGTGGATCTCCGCGACGATCTCACCCTCGGTCACCATCTCGCAGCGACAGATCACGCGACCGTAGCTCGGGTCACGCGCCACCAGCGCCGCCTGGTCTTCGCGGCTCAGATGGCGGAAGACAGGGCGTGCCGGTCTCCGGGGCATCCAGCTTGCCTTGGGGTGCATGGGTTCGCCGGCCTCCTCAAGCAGGTGGACCACGCGTTCGGCGATCGCCGGCGCTGCCGTGAGGCCGGGCGACTCGATGCCCCCCAGGTTGACGAAGCCGCCGATCTCCGTGGGGATCTCCACGATGAAGTCCTTGTGGTAGTCGAGGTTCGGGTCGGCTGCGGGAGCGTTGCCGCCGGGCCGGAGGCCTGCAAAGAGCGCGATGATATGACGCTGGCTGAGTGACGGCACCAGCTTCGTGGCGCCGTCCCAGATCTCCTGCATCCCGGGTGCTGTGACCGCGGTGTCCTCTTTGTCCTCGATCTCCTCGGCATTCGGCCCGACAATGGTGTTGCCGTGGACCGTCGTCGTGACCAGGATGCCCTTACTGATCCTACTCGGTACCGGGAAGAGGACGGAGTGCATCTCGAACTGGTTGCGGTCGAGCACGTAGTACTCGCCGCGGCGCGGCGTGATGTGGAACTCGGGGCGAATACCGGCTTTGTGCATCACGTCGTCGGCGCAGAGCCCTGCGGCGTTGATGACCCAGCGCGCCGCGAACTCGCCGCGGCTGCTCTTGATGCCCGCGATGCGCCGCTTGCCGGGGGGAGCATCGGAGGCCCAGAGAAAGTCCTCGAAAGCCGTGCTGCGCAGCAGCGTAACGCCGTTGGTGACGGCGTTTTCCGCGGCAGCGAGGGTGGCCCCCCAGGGGTCGCAGATGCCGCCGACCGGGCAGTAGAGCGCGGCGCTGACCCCCTCATGGATGTGGGGTTCGCGGCGGCGCATCTCCTCGCCGGAGATGATCTCCACTGGAACGCCGTTGGCGCGCCCCCGCTCGGCCTGCTCGTCCAGTGCCTCCCGTTCCTCATCCCCGATCGCGACCACATAGGTGCCGCAGCGCTCGAAGCTGAACTGGAGTTCATCGGCGAGGTGATCCCACATCGCATTGCCGAGGACGTTGAGCTCGGCCTTGAGCGAACCGGGCAGCGCGTCGTACCCGCCGTGGATGATCGCGGAATTGGCTGACGTCGCGCCGGTGCAGATGTCGGCTTCCTTCTCGATCCATAGGATGTCCAGGTCGTAACGCGAGAGGAAGCGGGCGACCATGGCGCCCACGATGCCCGCGCCGACGATGATGATGTCGTAGTCGCGAGGTGTTCCGTCGTCGTTAGTCGTCGTCTTGGTGGTCATCTTTCTCAATCCTCGATCCACTCGAGTGTGCGCGCCACGGCCTTCTGCCAGCCCTTGTAGAGGGTCTCTCGCCTCTCTGCGTCCATCGCCGGCTCGAAGGTGCGGTCGACGCCCCAATTGCTGCGTAGGGCATCGATGTCCGACCAGAAGCCGACGGCAAGGCCGGCTGCGTAGGCCGCGCCCAGCGCCGTCGTCTCGGTGACGACGGGACGGACAACCGGCGCGCCCAGGATATCGGCCTGGAACTGCATCAGGAGCTCGTTGGCGACCATGCCCCCGTCAACCTTTAGCGTCCTCAGGTCGACCTTCGCGTCCCGCTCCATGGCCTCGAGTACGTCACGGGTCTGGTAGGCCGTGGCCTCAAGCGCCGCCCGGCAGATATGCTCCTTGGTGATGTACCGGGTCAGCCCGACCATCACGCCGCGGGCATCGCTGCGCCAATAGGGGGCGAAGAGCCCGGAGAAGGCCGGGACCACATACATTCCCCCCGCATCGTCGACCTGGCGCGCCAGGTCCTCGATCTGCGGCGCGCGGGTGAAGAAGCCGAGGTTGTCGCGCAGCCACTGGACCAGGGCGCCGGTGATGGCGATCGAGCCCTCAAGGGCATAGACCGCCGGTTCGTCGCCGAACTGGTAACCCAGCGTCGTCAGCAATCCGTGTTTGGAGGGGATGATCTCGGTGCCCGTGTTCAGCAGCATAAAACAGCCGGTGCCGTAGGTGTTCTTGGCCTCCCCGGGCGTGAAGCAGGTTTGTCCGACTAAGGCCGCCTGCTGATCGCCGAGGCTGCCCGTCACCGGGATACTCTCGCCAAAGGGGCCGTCGTTGCGTGTGAAGCCGTAGGGACGTGCGGCGCTTGAGGGACGGATCTCGGGGAGCATCGCCCGGGGGATGCCCAGGATGCTGCAGATCCCGTCGTCCCAATCGAGGGTGCGCAGGTCCATCAACAGCGTGCGGCTGGCGTTGGTGACGTCTGTGACGTGGGCGCCGCCCTGCGGACCGCCGGTGAGCCACCAGATGAGCCAGCTGTCGACGGTGCCGAAGAGCGCGTTGCCCTTGTCCGCCGCCTCACGTACCGCCGGGACGTTCTGTAACATCCAAGCGAGCTTCGGTCCGGCGAAGTAGGTCGCTAACGGCAGCCCGACCTTCTCGCGGAAACGGTCTTGACCCCCCTCCGCCGCCAAGGCGTCACAGATCTCCTTGGTGCGTGTATCCTGCCAGACGATGGCGTTATAGAGCGGCTGACCCGTCCGGCGGTCCCACACGAGCGTGGTCTCACGCTGATTGGTGATCCCCACCGCCGCGATCCTGCCGCTGGGGATATTGCCCTGGGTCAGCGTCTGTTGGATGACGTTGCGGGTCTTGGCCCAGATCTCGAGCGGATCGTGTTCGACCCAACCGGGCTGCGGATAGAGCTGCTGGTGCTCCTCGTAGGACCAGATGACGGGCGTTCCGCCGCGGTCGAAGAGGATGCAGCGTGTCCCTGTGGTTCCCTGGTCGAGCGCTGCGATGTACTGAGCTTCTGCCATCACCACCTCCGAGTCTCGTGAAGGATGCAGCTAGGATCCACCCGGATTATACGCAGCGGCAGTGACTTGTCGAATCGCCGAAGGCGTCGTCTCTGTCCTGCAAGCATGCCATCGGGGGCTGCAAGCTTTGGTCCATAGGCTTCCCGCCCCGTCTCGGGGCGGGTGGGTCTGACGGCGGGTGGTGCGGATCGGAGGTACTGCCGCGTCCGACGCCCCGGGACGGGGCTACGAGCCTTCAAGCGCACGCGATCCGCGTTGGTGGGCTTCGATCAGGTAAAGCCGCGCGTCGAAGGTCAGCGTCTCACCAGCGTCCAGCCGGTGCTGCAGCCCGAGCAGGTGATCGCGATGCCGATCGACCGCGAAGCCCGGTACAAGCCAGGGTACGGCCTTCAGATAATAGACGATTGCCCCCACATCGGTGAAGGTTAGCCGTCCTCGCCACGCCTCCAGGCGCGCGATGGTCAAGCCGGCGCGCTCCAGGCAGGGAACGTAGGTCTCCGGTGTCGCGTCGGGCCATTGGGGCGACGCGTCGAAGACCGCCGGCAGATCCTGTGCCCAGAGGCCGTGGACCTGCTGCGTCAGAAAGACGCCGTCCGGCGCCAGGATCCGCGCGATCTCGTTGCAGTTCAGGCCCGAATGGCGGTTGAGCACCAGGTCGAACTCGCCGTCGGCGAAGGGCATCGGCGCATCGTGGGTCAGGGGGACCACCCCGACCCGCACCCCCAAGGGCTCCAGGCGCGCCTGAGCCAACGCGACGTTGGGCGGATAATCCTCGGTGACGGTCACCTTGGGAGGCCACCTGTCGCGCAGGGCAAGCAGACGCTCGCCGCCGCCGGTCCCCATATCCAGCATCGCCGAGGCACGCTGCATCCGCTCGGCGGCAAGGTCCGGATACGACCAGGGTGGTTGCTCCTCGATCATCCTGCCCTCGAGGTAGGAGAAGTCCCAGCCCGCGAAGGGCTGCACCTCCTCACGTTTCCAGTCCAGGATGCGCGACTCGTTGTTCTGTTGCGTCATCTCGACCCCTCAGGGGCTCGACCGCACGATCAGCGGCAGAAAGGCGTAGCCGGGGACCAGCACGGCTTGTGCGCCGCTCCAGGGGCCGGCACCCGCGGGCGTCACCGCGCGCACGCGATAGTGCCAGGTCCCCGGCTTTTGATCGGCTACCGTGTGCAAGGTCGGTGTCAGGGGCATGCCCCCGATGAGCAACGGTGCCTCGAAGTAGGGCGACGTGCTCTCCTCCAGCAGATAGCCGGTGGCTGTGGCGACAGAGGTCCATCGGACAACGTACTCGGCATCGCCGTCGTCGTTGTCGATCGGGAGCAGCGTCGGAGCTGGTATCAAGGGTGCTGCCACCGTGATGCTCCGTGTGATGCTCGGTGTGCTAGTGCCGCCGGCGTTGAAGGCCTCGACCCGGTAGGTCCAGAGACCTGGCGGCTGCCCGGTGACCGTGTACACCGTGTTCGTGCCGGTGTAACGTGTGTCAGGCGATGTAAACGCGGCGTCGGACGCCTCCTGCAGCCGGTAGCCGGTGGCCCCATCGGGACTCGACCAGCTGACGCGGTAAGCGTCGGGCGCGCCGGCGAGTTCAATGGGATAGAGCGTGGGCTGAGCAGGCCGGATGGTCACCGTGCGGGTGGCGCTCCAGTCGCTGAACTCCCGCGTATCGTAGGCGCGAACGCGATAGTGCCAGGTGCTTCCCAGCGCCTTAGTGGTGCTGTAGGCGAGGGCGTTGCCCATATCCTCGGTGAATGGACTGGCGAAATCGGGTGTGGTGGATTCCTGGAGTTGGTATCCGGTCGCGCCGATCACGCTCTGCCACGTGACCTGATGGGTCGGATCGCCGTGGTTCTCGATCGCCTCCAAGATCGGCGCCCCGAGACCAAGAGTGATCGAGCGGGTGGCGCTCCAGTCACTGACCTTCTCGGCGGACGGTCGCTCGGCCCGCACCCGATAGTAGTAGGTGCCCGGCATTTGACCCGTGACCTGGGCGGCGGTGTTCTCGCCGCTGTACCTCACGACTGCAGATGAGAAGGATGAGGTGGTATCCTCCTCCAGGGTGTAGCGCGTGGCGTGAGGCACCTCGGACCAGGTGACCCAGAACGCGCCGGTGGCGTCCGGCTCGGCGATCGGGGCGAGGAGCGGCGGCTCCAGCGTCAGGAGCGTCTCCACCGCCGCCAGGGCGTCGATGCGTCCCCAGCCGAAGAGCTGATCCCATCCGGGAGCACCGAGATCCACCGCTGTGGACTGGATGATCTGCTGGACCTGGTTGGGCGTCAGTGTCGGATCCTGGGACCAGATGAGGGCCGCCAGTCCTGAGACGAAGGGCGTCGCCTGCGAGGTGCCCTGCATCGTGTCATAGCCGCGGTAGTAGGTACACCCACTGGAATTCGGCAGCGTCAGGACGACGTCGTAGGTGGGCATGGTGCTGTAGATGCCGGTGATGCCGTGGCACGCCATCACGCCTCCCGGCGCGGAGATGTCGATGTGACTGCCGTAGTTGGAGTAATAGGCACGGGCATCGTTGATGTCGGTCGCCCCTACGGCCATGACGTCGGAGAAGGCCGCCGGGTAGGTGGGTGTGGAACTTGGACCATTGCCCATCGCTGCGACGACGAGGATGCCGGCGTTGTGGGCGCGGGTGATGGCCTCCTGCAGCGTCTGTGAGCTTTGGTCACCTCCCAGGCTGAGGTTGATGATCTTGGCCCCGTTGAGATGGGCCCACCCGATGGCCGAGGCCACCTTGGCGGTATCACCGTTACCCATCTCGTCTAGGGCGCGCAGCGGCATGATCCGGGCACCCCACGACATGCCGGCTACCCCGATGCCGTTGTTCGTGACCGCGGCGGCGATGCCCGCGACGTGGGTGCCATGGCCGTTGCGGTCGCGGGGGTCGTTGTCGTTCTCGACGTAGTCATAGCCGGCTACGATCTTCCCCTGAAGATCGGGGTGTGTGGGGTCGATGCCCGTATCGACGACGGCGATGGTGACCGACGTCGTCCCCGTGACGATCTCCCAGGCTGCCCGAGCCCGGATCGTGGTGTACGCCCATTGCTGGGCGAGATAGGGATCGTTGGGCGTGGCGAAGGCGCGCACGACATAGTTGGGCTCGGCATACCGCACGCGGGGATCGCGGTTCAGCGCCTCGATGACCGCTAGCTCGCTGCCCTCGGGGACGCGCACGACGTCGACACGCTCGTCTTCGGACGCACTCACGATACGTCCGCTGCGGGTGGCTTGGTGGGCTTGCAGCAGGTCATCCGTGGTTGTCGCGCCGAGGGGAGCCGGGCCCGCTTGAAAGGCGACCAGGATCTCGCCGGGGACGAAGGCCGTGTGCACTTCAGGCGCTGCCTGTGGGTCCCCGCTAACCGGCGTCGGGCGCCCCGCTAACGACGATAGGCAGAGTAGACTCGCAAGCGCGAGCACCGTCGTGCACCACCGTCTAATGGATCTCACGGCCTGACCTCCTGTGTCAGACAATCAGCGGTCACGTCTCCCTAAGTATACCGTCCATAGACAGGATATGTAGTCCGGGTACCGATGAATCGGGCTCCCTAACCCTAACTGAAAGTCGTGAGGAACGCATAGGGCGGAGTGCCTCATCAACCCCACAGAGAACCATCCGGACTGCGCTTGCGGATTTCAGATTGCGACAGTACAATTTAGTTGCTATGGATCTGGTAATTGTGGACTTATGAGCTCACGCCATGAGCTCGATCAGAAAGGAGACACACCATGCGTGATTATCTGTTTCACGATCCGCTGTCTGTTCTCGACCCCGAACTCGCAGACCTGATCGGCTATGAGACCGAGCGCCAGGCACGCAAGCTGATCATGATCCCCTCGGAGTCCATCGCGCCGGGAGCCGTGCAGGAAGCCTTGGCCTCGCCCTTCGCTTACCTCTATGCCGAGGGATACCCCGATGAGCGCACCCGCAAGATGACTCGGGATGAGATCCTGGCGTATGAATTAGAATTGGGCCACTATCGGCGCTATGGCGACCCGCGCTATTACAAGGGTGTTGAGTACGCCGATGTGCTCGAGGCGCTGGCGCGGCGGCGCGTGGCGGAGATCTTTGCGACCAAGACGGCGCCTGCCGATAAGCTTTATGTCAACGTGCAGGCCCTTTCCGGCGCTCCCGCCAACACGGCGATTCAGTATGCACTCCTCTCCCCCGGCGACACGATCCTGTCGATGGCCCTTCACGTGGGGGGGCACCTCAGCCACGGCAGCAAGGTGGCTTACTCCGGGAAGACCTTCGATGTTGTCCACTATAGCGTAGATGACAAGACGGAACGCCTCGACTACGATGCGATCCGTGATCTTGCCCTGGAGTCCAAGCCCAAGATGATCATCGCGGGTTATACTTCATATCCCTGGGCCCCGGATTGGCGGGTCTTCCGCGAGATCGCCGATGAGGTGGGGGCTTACCTGTTGGCCGATATCGCCCACGTCGCCGGGCTGGTGGTCGGTGGCGCCTGTCCGAATCCGGTCGGCATCGCCGATGTCGTGATGTTCACCACCCACAAGTCGTTCAACGGGCCGCGCGGGGCTGTGATCATCAGCCACAAGGCGTCCCTGGGCCGACAGATTGATCGCTCGGTCTTCCCCGGCTTCCAGGGTGGACCGCACATGGAGAGCGTCGCCGGCATCGCCGTCGCTGCATCCGTGGCGCGCACGGAGGAGTTCCGGGCGTTGCAACACCAGACGGTGGCCAACGCCGTAGCGCTCGCCAAGGCGCTCGGCGATGAGGGCCTTCGCGTCCCCTACGGTGGGACCGATACGCATATGGTGTTGCTCGACTGCAAGACGGTGGAAGGACCCGACGGTACCCCGCTGATGGGCGATCCCGCGAGCTGCATCCTCGATATCGCCGGAATCGTCGCCAATCGCAATACGATCCCGGGCGATGCGACGGCGCTCTATCCCTCGGGGGTACGTCTGGGGACGCCGTGGGTCACGCAGCGGGGGCTCGATGAGGGGGACATGGCCGAGGTCGCATCGGTCATCGCCACGCTCTTCAACGCGATGACCCCTTATGTCCTCGAGAAACGCCGTCCGAAGTACGACTATCGTGCCCGCGTGGATTTCGATGTGCTGGAGGAGGCGAAGCTGCGCATCGCGGCGCTTGCCGACAAGGCGAGCGAGCCCTTCCATACCGAGCTGAAGACGGGGTATCCCCACTTCTACTACATCAATGATGCGCCCAAGGGTGACGGTGCCTACGAACGACTCTCACTGGAGGGGCGGCTGGTCAAGCCCTTCATCGACTGGTTGACGCCCTCGAACACGGCAGGTATGGCGGTGGGCGATGCGCGACCAGTGACTCTGCTCGAGGCGAACGGTGAGGTGATGGCGGCGGGGCTCTTGACCTGGGTGGATGCCTGGACGATGCATCTGGACGTCCTCACTGAGCAGGCATCGCGCGTGATGACCTGGCTGCGCGCCCTCGTGGACGGCTACGTCGCCACGGATGACGCTTACGGACGGCTCACCTTCCTCGACGCGGCGCGCGACCTGGGTGAGGCGCCGGAGCCGGGCCTTTCCATCGAAGCGGAGACCGGTCCCTATGCCAAGCCCTACTTCGTCGGTGCCTGGTCCAGCAAGGCGCCCGCCGGGCCGGCCCTGCCCAAGTTCGTCTGGGAGGATTCGGACGATGCTCCCTTGTTGAAGACGCGACTCCATGCCACCCACCGTGACCTCGGGGCGCGGATGGTGCCCTTCGGTGGGTGGGATATGCCGGTCTGGTATACCAGCAATTCGGACGAGCACCACGCCGTGCGCGAAGCTGCCGGGCTCTTCGATGTCAGTCATATGGGCTGCTGGGATGTGCGCGGCCCTGAGGCTGCGGCGTTCCTCAACCTGATCATGGTCAACGACATCTATCTGATCGATGTCGGGGGCTCGCAATACTCGGCGCTCTTCGACGTCGACGGCATTCCGCTGGATGACTTGCTGGTCTATCGGCTTGGAGAGGAGCATTACCTGGTCGTGGTCAACGCATCGAACAACGACAAGGACTGGGCCTGGGTCAACGGGGTGTTACGTGGTGAGGTGATGATCGACCCGCAGCGCCCGTGGGTGCGCTGGGAGGCCCCCGAGGGATCCGTGATCCTGCGCGACCTGCGGAAGCCGGATGCCGGTGACGATCAGCGCAACGACCTGGCGCTGCAGGGGCCGAAGGCTAAGGACATTCTGCTGGCCCTTGGCGGGAGCGAGGCCGATCTTGCCAAGGTGCGGGGCCTGCCCTGGGCGGGCATCACCTCGGTGACCCTGGGCGGCTTCGATCTCATCATCAGCCGCACCGGCTACACCGGTGAGCGGATCGCCTACGAGCTCTTTGTGCACCCTGACCGGATCGTGGAGCTCTGGCAGACGCTGTTGGAGGTGGGGGCGTCCTATGGGGTGAAGCCCTGTGGCTTGGCGGCGCGGGATAGCCTGCGCATCGAGGCCGGGCTGCCGCT
>JAXGUU010000128.1:0-10251 GCA_040774145.1 Anaerolineae bacterium | reverse complement strand
CCCCGCCGGGGCGTCTCTACTGGGAGGGGGGGGCAGTTGTGGTAGAGACGGGGCGGCGCCCCGTCTGGGGTGACAGGTGCGCTGGTGGGGGCGCGGTTGAGGGGTCTGGTCGATGGGCGAGCGCCAGCCAGCCGACGAGGAGGTCGAGCAGCAGGGCCATCCACAGGCTCTGTGTCTGCAAGAAGACGAGGGTGGAGGCGACGAAGATGCCGGCTCTGATCAGGGGAGGGCGGCCCGCCGGCGCACCCCCGGCGCGGAGGCGCTCCCAGAAGAGCGGGTTGATCAGGACCTGGCCCAGGATGAGCAGTGCAGCCAGCCACGGCCCAACAGCCGGGCCCCAGGTGAAGACGAAGGGCTCGCGGTAGAAGGCCCAGTGGGCCTGGTGGATGACGGCTTCACAGAGGACGGTGAGGAACCCGCCGGTCCGTGGGGGTAGGGCCACCGTCGCCCAACGGCGCGCCGCGCGATCCCCAGCCAGCACGATAAGCCAGAAGCAGGCTGCGATGGCGATCGTGACGCCGAGGTCGCGCATCCAGTCGGTCCACGTCGGCAGGTCAAGCGTCCCCAGGAGGTGCTCGATGCCGGGTGCGGGGAGCGGCTTGAGGCCCAGCCCCCGGGCGCTCAGGGCGCCGTATCCGAATAGCGCCGCCGCCGGCAAGCCCACAGCGTAGATGATGCGCAGGGTCTGCATCAGCCACGGAGAGCCGAGGATCCGATCCAGCGCCTCCCAAACGCCGACCGCAACGGTCGGTCCCGAGGCGATCTGACGATCGACCAACCACCGGATGAGCGAACCCAGCGCTCCCAGGGCAAGCGACATCAGCAGCCAGTCCCAGCGATTGAGGGTCACATTCACTCCGACGCCGGAGGCTGTCCGTCTTCGGCATCCGCCGTCTCGGCGGGTAGATCGACGACGGGAACGGTGACGGTGACGGTGGTGCCGCGACCCGGCGTGGAGGCGATCACGGTCTTGCCCCTGACCAGGACGGCGCGCTCGCGCAGGTTGATCATGCCGAGACTCCCGCGTAGCGCGTAATCGGACTCGAGGGCAGCGACATCGAAGCCCCGGCCGTCGTCCTCGATCTCGGCGACGATGCTCATGCCACGGCGGAAGAGGCGGATCCAGATGTTCTTGGCACGGGCGTGCTTGCGCGCATTGGTGAACGCCTCCTCGACGATGTAGAAGATCGCCCCTTTCGCGTCCTTGGTGAGCAAGCGGTCGACGCCGCGCTCGGCCTCCAGGTGAATCGGAATCGGGCTGGTCTCATCCATCTTCAGCCGCAGCTGCTCGAGCGCGGCGACGATGCCCTGGGTCTCGAGGATCAGGGGGCGGAGGGTGAAGAGCATCTGGCGGATCTCCTTCGTCGTCCGGCGGGCCAGATCCTCGAGCTGCTGAATCTCGCGCATCGCCTCATCCGGACTGTCGTCGACGAGAAGCCGGATGTAGTTCAGGCGCATCGCGATGGCGGCAATCGTCTGGGTGGGGCCGTCGTGAAGGTCGCGAGCGAGCTTCTTACGGGCATCCTCCTCGACGGTGACCAGGCGATCCTTCTCGTCCATGAGGTTCTGGTAGAGCATAGCGTTCTGCAGCGCGAGGACCGCCTGATTGCAGATGGCGGCGAGCAGGTCGCGGTAGTCGGCGGTGTAGAGATCGGGCTCGGCGCTGCCGAGGATGAGGACACCGAAGCTCTCGAAGCCGGCGCGAAGCGGCACGGCGATCGCCTGCTGGCACTCGCGGATCCTGGCGATGGTGCCCAGCTCGGGATCGTCGCCCGGCACATTGGAGACCACCGGATCGGTGCCCTTGAGGGCCGTCGCGAGGATGCCGCGGGAGGCCGGGAAGCGGATCTGTTCCTCGCGCGGGGAGATGCCGCGCGCCTTGGCAACGTAGAGCGTCTGATCCATCCCGAAAAGCAGGATCATGCCCACCTGAGAGAGATCTCGGGGGTCGTCGAGAACGTCGGGCAGGCCTGCGCGGCTGATATCGAGCGCCGCCTCCAGGACACGCTCATAGTTGAGCGTGGCGCTGAGGGTGCTGGCGAGGTCAAAGACGATGCGCGCGCGCTGGTGAGCGATGCGCAGCGCCTGGGCGCTCTCGGTCTCGTGGTGCCGGCGCTCCTCGAGCAGCGAGGCCTTGATGCGGCAGCCGATCTGGCCCACGGCGAGCCCGGCGACGGTGAGTACCGCGCCGGTGACGATGTGCGGCGCGATGGCGATCAGGCCCTCACCCAACGAAGCCCGGCCGGCGCCAGGCCCCTGCATCCAGCCGATGGCCCAATAGGCGAGCACGATGCCGGCGGTGACGATGACGCTCGATCCCCACGAGATGCGCAGTGCAGCGGTCGTGATGGGAATCAACGAGATGAAGAGGAGCTGGCTCTGCAGCTCGCGGGCCGAGGTGATGAAGCCCAGGGTCAACACGATGTCGTAGGCCAGGATCAGCTTCCGCATGCCCGGCGTCACGTTGTCCTGCAGCTCAGCGATGAGCACCACGACGTTGGCGATGGCACCGACGATCAGCAGGATAAAGGTCGTGCGGGGAAAGGTAGAGCCTCTGAGGGAGACGTCGATGCCGATGATGCTGGCGACTGCCAGCAGCATGAACCAGCGCAGGTTGATGAACAACCACTCGATCTGCTTCTCAGATTCTCTCATGGTGAGCCTGGCTCAGACCTTTCGTCGGCGGACGAGGGACCCGCGACTAGACAGAGAAGCGCACGTGGATGATGTCGCCATCCTGCACGACGTAGTCCTTACCCTCGAGATGGACCTTGCCCGCCTTGCGCGCGGCAACCATATCGCCGGCGGTCATGAGATCATGGTAAGCGACCACTTCCGCGCGGATGAAGCCGCGAGCGAGGTCGGTGTGAATCGTGCCGGCGGCATCGACCGCCGTCCCACCCGACCGCAGGTTCCACGCGCGGACCTCATCATCGCCCACGGTCAAGAAGGAGTGGAGCCCGATGAGGTCATAGGAGGCCCGGATCACGCGATCCAGGGCCAGGGTCTCGATACCATACTCCTCCATGAAGAGGGCGGCTTCGTCCGGGTCCATCTGGCTGAGCTCCATTTCGAGCTTGCCCTGGAGGGCCAGGACGACCGTCTGGTGGTGATCGAAGCTGACCATGGCGTCCGCCTCTTGGGCCTCGTCACCGGTGTTGACGAGGACGAGCGTGGGCTTGAGCGTCAGGAGACCGTAGCCGCTCAGTCCGGCGCGCTCATCAGCGGTAAGGGCGACGTCGCGCAGCGGTATGCCGTCGGCCAAAGCGACAGCGAGGCGCTCGAAGAGCGGTCGCTCCGCCTCGAGCGCTATGCGTTCCTCGCCTTTGGCGCCCTTGCGCATGCGCTCCCCGATTCGCTCGATGCGGGCCTCGACGCTGATCATGTCGGCGAGCAGGAACTCGCCTTGCAGGTGCTCGAGGTCGCGCTGGGGATCGACGGAGCCCGCAACGTGCGGGACCTGGTCGCTCTCGAAGGCCCGAACGACGTGGACGAAGGCATCCATCGGGGCGATCTTGTTCCGGAGTTCGCCGCTGAGGCCGGTCTTGCCGAGATCCTGGTCGAGGCCGGCGATGTCGGTATAGGTGACGCGGGCGTAGGTGGTCTTGCGCGGGCGGTAGAGCTCGCTCAGACGATCGACGCGGTCGTCGGGGACCTCGACGATGGCGCTGACCAGCTCAAGTCGACCGCTCGAGGCTGCGGCGGTGGGGCGCTGCGAGCGGGTGAGTGCGTTGAAGATGGTGGTCTTACCGCAGGTCGGCAGGCCGATGATGCCCAGTTCCATAGGTTGGTTAGCTCCTCCTAACGTTTTATGTAGTCTACACCCGTTGGGGTGTGCGTCAACCCAGGGGCGTCAATGTGATCTTCCGGGAAGCAAGCAGGCTCCTTGCGTCAGGCGGATGCGCGCGCCCGCCGCCCTCGCTGCGGCGCGTGGGGCTCCTTCAGCTTCCCGGAAGGATGTCGCCGGGGCGAGCTAGGCGCTCCCGGCGGAGTCCACCAGGGCCTCGAACCGGTCGATGTCCTCAACGATGAGCGCGAGGCTGCTCTGCCAGAAGGCTGGCGTGGTGATATCGATGCCGAAGCCGGCGGCAAGCTCGCGGGCGCTGCTCATCCCCGTGCTCGAGAGCAGCTCCTGATAACGATCGATGAAGCCGTCGGGGGCCTCGCGATACTGCGCGTAGACGCCCAACCCGAAGAGCAGGCCGAACATATAGGGGAAGTTGTAGAAGACGGAGCTGTAGTAGTGGGGCTTCACGGCCCACATATAGGGATGGAGCCGATCGGGATCGAGCCCCTCGCCGTAGGTGTCGAGTTGGCTGTCGCGCATGATGGCGCAGAACTCATCCGCTGAGAGCTCCCGCTCCCTGCGCTGCTCGAAGACCTGCGACTCGAAGAGGATGCGGCTGCTGATGTCGACGACGACCTGGGTGCTGTCCTGCAGATCGGCCTCGAGGATCGCCAGCTGCTCGGCCTCCGGGGCGCCCCGCAGTGCGGCGTTGCGCACGATGATCTGGCAGAAGGTGCTCGCGGTCTCAGCCAGGGTCATCGGCGTGCTGCGCTGGAGGTAGGTGCGCTCCGCGAGACATTGGTTGTGGAAGGCGTGGCCCAGCTCGTGAGCCAACGTGCTCATCCCGCCATAGGAGGTCTGGTAGTTGGAGAGAATGCGCGAGGTCTCGCCGCCGGTCCACATGCAGAAGGCCCCGCCGCGCTTGCCGTCACGGGGTTCGGCGTCGATCCAGTGCTCCTCAAAAGCGCGTTTGGCCAGGCCCGAGAGTACGGGCGAGAAGGCGTCGAACTGGTCGACAATGAAGTCGGCGGCATCCGCGAAGGCCCACGGTTTGTCGAGGCTGCCCACGGGCGCGAACAGGTCGTACCAGGCACAGGTGTTGATGCCGAGCAGCCGGGCCTTGGCCTTGAGGTAGCGACGGAACTCGGGGAAGAAGCCGCGGGCCGTCGTGAGCATGGCGTCGAGGGTGGCGGCATCGATGGCGTTATTGAAGAGGGCGAGGTCGAGCGGGCTCTGCCATCCGCGACGCCGGTTGAGCGTGTTGGCCTGACCCTTGATGCTGTTGAGCGCCGTGGCGATGGGCATCGCGTGGCGCTCCCACGCCGCGAGCTCGGTCTCGTAGGCGCGCCGGCGCACATCGCGCTCGGGTGAGTAGGCGAGATTGCGAATCGCCGTGATGGGAAGCGTGTCCGACTCCCCGTCCAGCGTCACCTCCGCCGTGATCTGCGAGCTATAGTTGCTGTAGAAGCGGGACCAGGCGCGTCCGCCGGTCATATTGAGATCGGCGGCAAGATCCTCCTCCGCGGGCGACATCAGGTGCTGCGCCTCGGTCTGGGCGCGATGGAGGGCGTAGGCGTGGGCGGCGACGCGCGAGGACTCACGGGCGGCGACGTCGAGGTCGAGCGCGCCGATCCAGGCGACGAAGCGCGGATCGAGCTTCTCCAGGTCCGCCAGCCGGATCTGCAGGCGGCTGAGCCAGGCCTGGGCCTCGGTGTCGCGGGAGTTGGTGGCAACACGGCCCGACAGATAGGCATAGAGCTTGTGGGCGCGGGCCTCGACGTCGTTGAGAGCCTTAATGGCCTCGTCCAGTGACTTCACGACGTCCGCGTCGGTCGTGAGTGGTGCATCGGGGGCACCGATCTGGTGGCCATCGAAGAAGGCGGTCAGCTCGGTGACGGCGCTGCTCCACGCGGCGAAATCGGCCTGGAAGTCCTCGGCCTCCAGCCCGCTGTAGAGGGTCGTCAGATCCCAGTGCGGTAGTGCCGTGGTGTGTGTGGGTGTCTCCATCTCATTCCTCCTAGGGAAGGTGGTTCATTCTGATCCGGCCCCAGCATACACGCGCTCGATGGCAGGTCAATAGGCTGTGGTGATGCGGTTGACCAGTTTCGTGTGTCGGCCTATCATGAGTGTAACCGGCTCATCAGACCGGGCCTGTTTTCCTCTTGTCTTTCAGATGTGGTGGAGGAGGTGGACGCATGAAGAAGGTTCTGGTACTCATCGCCGTGCTAGCTCTCGTACTACCGGCTGCGCAGTCGGCCATGGCGTCCTCGGGGACGGTGCACATCGTTCAGCGGGGACAGACCCTGATGGGGATCGCGCGATGGTATGGGGTTGACTACCTGACGCTAGCGCGCACGAACGGGATCACCAACCCCAACCGGATCTACGTGGGGCAACGGCTGGTGATTCCATCGAGTGGGGGAGGCGTGGTGACGCCGGGTACCGTCTACACGGTCCAGCGCGGGGACACGCTCTACGGGATCGCGCACCGAGCGGGCGTCTCCGTGTGGGCGATCGCCCAGGCCAACACGATCTACGATCTGACGCGCATCTACGTGGGTCAGCGGCTGGTCATCCCGGGTGCTCAGCCGGCTCCGGCGCCGACGCCGAAGCCCGCACCGACCACGGCCCCGGCCCCAACATCGGGCTGGCGCGGCGAGTACTATGCCGGCACGTCGCCGGCGGGTGCTCCGTGCCTGGTGCGCTACGACAGCGCGATCAATTTCCGTTGGGGCACGGGGGGACCTGCGTCCTGTGTGGGGAGCGACCATTTCTCGGTGCGGTGGGCGCGCACGATCAACTTCAAGGGCGGCGTCTACCGCTTCACCACGGTGGTCGACGACGGCGTGCGGATGCTGATCGACGGGGTGGTTGTCCTGGATGCGTGGAAGATCCAACCGGAGACGCGGTACGATGTCGACGTCACGCTGACGCCGGGTAGCCACACGGTGACGGTGGAATACTTCGAGCACACGGGCGTGGCGACGGCGCAGTTGACGTTCGTCCGGTTGGGCGATGCAAGCGTGGTGGTACCGACGCCAACGCCGCCACCGACGGCGACGCCGCCTGTCTCCACGTGGTCAGCGTGGTATGGTGAGTATTTCAACAACATGACGCTGAGCGGGCCCCCTGCCGCGACGCGCTGGGATCCGGCGATCGGGTTCGAGTGGGGCACGGGCGTGCCGATCGGGGGTGTGCGGGAGGATCGGTTCAGCGTACGCTGGACGCGCCACGCGAGCTTCTATGCTGACAACTATGCCTTCTGCGCGATGTCGGATGATGGGGTGCGGATGTACTTTGATGGGCACCTGATTCTGGATGAGTGGCACGCGTCGAACGCCGTCGCCTACTGCACGGAGATCGACGTGACGGCGGGGACGCACGAGGTGAAGGTGGAGTACTACGAGGACGGCGGTAACGCGCTGATCTATGTGTGGTGGGAGCGGCGCTGAGGCACGATCGCGCGTGACCTTCCGGGAAGCTCGAAGGCCTATTGTGCTCAGGCGAGCCAGGCGTCCGTTACCCTCGCTGCGTCGCGTGGGGCTCAGCGAGCTTCCCGGAAGGCTGAGACGGCGCTGACGGTTGACATCTGACGGAATCGGGGTATCACTTGACGTTAGCGCTTAAACGATAGACCCCATAATCAGGAGGTAGAATGTTAGTCACCAGCAAGGAACTACTCTTAGATGCACAGAAGCACCGCTACGCTGTCGGTGCGTTCAACACCAACAACCTCGAGATCACGCACGCGATCGTGCGCGCTGCAGAGGCGAAGCGTGCGCCGATCCTTGTCCAGATCTCAGCCGGTGCGATGAAGTACGCCGGTGTTGATTACCTCCCCATGCTCGTCGCCAAGGCGGCCCAGCTCGCGACGGTCCCTGTGGCGATTCACCTGGATCACGGTCCGGACTTCGCGACGTGCATCACCTGTCTGCGGGCGGGCTTCACGTCGATCATGCGCGATGCCTCGAAACTGCCCTATGATGAGAACGTAGCCGAGGTGCGCAAGGTCGTCGAGGCATGCCACGCGGTGGGCGTGCCGGTCGAGGCTGAGATCGGGAAGATCGGCGGTGCGGAGGAGCACGTGGTCGTCTCGGAGCGAGAGGCGACGATGAGCGATCCCGACGAGTGCGCGCGTTTTGCCGAGGACGGCGGCTTCGATTTCCTGGCGGTGGCGATCGGCAACGCCCATGGCTTCTACAAGGGCGATCCGCAGCTGGACTTCGATCGGCTGGATGCGATCCGCGAGCGGGTCTCGATCCCCTTGGTGCTCCACGGGGCGTCGGGCATTCCCGATGCGCAGATCACGCGCGCCGTTGAAGCGGGCATCTGCAAAATCAACATCGACACGGAGATTCGCAATGCCTTGATCCGGACGATGCAAGCCTACACGGCCGAGCATCCCGATCAGATCGATCCTCGCAAGGTCTTCGCACCGTGTATGGATGCGATGCAGGCGGTCGTCGAGCACAAGATCGAGATCTTCCGGAGTGCCGGGCGCGCCTGAGCCTTGGACCTGTGGCGATGCAGCCATGCCTGTCATTGACGGCAGCGACCTGACCTAATTCGGCTTGGCGTTGGGGGGATGGAGGCTCATCCCCCCAACGTGCTGTGAGGGAGGCGAGCATGAACGTCGAGTATCACAAGAAGCAGAGCCGGCACTTGGGCAGGGCGATGGAGCTGAAGGTGTACGGACACGCCGGGAAGCCGGTGGTCGTCTTCCCTACCGGATGCGGTCGGTTCTATGAGTACGAGGACTTCGGGCTGGTGGCGGCGCTCCAGGGGCCGATCGACGAGGGGCAGATCCAGCTCTACACCCTCGACAGTGTCGACTGCGAGTCGTGGATGGCCCACTGGATGTTCCCGGGTGATCGCGCCTGGCGCCATCTGCAGTACGAGCGCTATCTGTTGGAGGAGCTTGTCCCCTTCGTGCGCGCGCGGAGCGGATACGAGGGGCGGCTGATGACGACGGGCTGCAGCGTGGGGGCCTACCATGCGGCGAACTTCTTCTTCAAGCACCCCGACGTCTTCGGCAGTGTGGTGGCGCTCAGCGGCATCTACGGGCCACAGTACTTCGTGGGCGACTATATGGATGACAACGTCTACTTCAACTTCCCCCTCTGCTATCTGCCCAACCTGACGGATGCGTGGTATATCGAGCAGTTCCGGAAGAGCGACATCGTGATCTGCGTGGGGCAGGGGGCGTGGGAGGAAGACAGCCTGAAGGAGACCCGTGCGCTGGAGGAGGCTCTGCATGCCTTAGGCGTGCACGCTTGGGTCGACTATTGGGGACATAACGTGAGCCACGACTGGCCGTGGTGGCGGCGGCAGATCCGGCATTTCGTCGGTAAGTTAGAACTGACATAACGAGGTTTTTTCGTAGGGGGGATTGTGGGTGTGATGGACGTGGACATGACGCTGAAGCAGCGGATTGAGGGATTAGTGCGGGCGGCCCTGGTGGCGGCACAGGAGAGCGGTGCGCTCCCGGCCTTTGAGGTGCCGGATGACGTGCCGGTGGAGCAGAGCCGCCACGAGGCGCACGGCGACTATGGGTCGCCGGTCTGTATGGGGCTGGCACGCGTGCTGCGCAGGGCGCCGCTGCAGATCGCCGAGGCCGTCGCGGCCCACGTGCCGGAGGCGCCCTTCGTCGGCTCGGTCGACGTGGCAGCCCCGGGCTATATCAACTTCAGGTTGGATCCGCAGTGGACGGCTGCGCAGACGGCAGCGATCCTGGACGCGGGTGAGCGCTGGGGGGGCTTGAGCCTCGGTAAGGGACAGCGGGCGCAGGTCGAGTTCGTGAGTGCCAATCCAACGGGGCCCATCACGATCGCCTCGGCCCGCAACGCCGTGATCGGCGATACGCTGGCGGCGATCCTTGCCGCCGCGGGCTACGAGGTGCAGCGCGAATACTACGTCAACGACGCCGGTTCCAAGGTGCGCTACTTCGGGGCGAGCATCTTCTCGCGTTATGCGGGGCTCCTCGGGGTGGAGGTGCCTTTCCCCGAGCAGGGCTACCCGGGTGCTTACGTGACGGAGCTGGCGGAGCGGGCGCGGGACGCCTTCGGACGCCGTTATCTCGAGACGGAGGATCGGGACGCTGCGATCCGCGACCTGGGTCGCTGGGGGATCGGGCAGATCCTGGTGTCGGTTGAGGACGACCTGGACCGGCTCGGTGTGCATTTCGACAATTGGTTCAGCGAGCGCTCGCTCTATGAGAGCGGGCTCTTCGACGAGATGATGGGCCGACTGCGGGAGGGGGGCAACGTCGTGGAGTACGACGGTGCGCACTGGCACGCCGGCCAGTCCGACCTCGACGCGTCGAAGACCGCGGACCTGACCGGGGACGGGTGGGCCGTGGTGCGGGTGCGCGAGCAGCCGCTGGCACTGCTGGGTGAGACGTGCGTGTCCGTGCCCACCAACCCCGACCTGGTAGAGGTGGTCGCCGCCGCCCTGACCGGCCTGCT